>DTWD01000544.1 GCA_012963185.1 Acidobacteriota bacterium | reverse complement strand
TAGAGGTACTGCCAGCAATCGTAGTCTGCTCCCTCACGTTTGCAGGCGTCTTGTTTTTTGTGACGAACAACTACGGGCCCGATCTGGCCGTCATCCTTGCCTCGATCGCAGCATTAATTGCGTTGGTGCTTGTAATGAAGTTTTGGCAGCCCTCGCAAGTCTTTCGACTCGAAGGCGATGTCGAAGTCAGTGCAGAACGTAAAACACATACAACTGGTGAAATTGTTTCCGCCTGGAGCCCGTACATGCTTCTTGTGGCGTTTGTCCTCGCATGGCGTTTCCCGCCACTCCAAGCGGTTCTTAATACGGTTACCTATCAGTTCGGAGTACCAGGTCTCCATGAAGCCATCATGCGCGTTCCACCAATCACCCCGGAACCCTCCAATTACGCGGCGATGTACAACTTCAATTGGCTGACCGCGGCAGGAACCTCATGCTTTCTCTCAGCCTTTGCGGCCTCGCTACTCTTGGGTATGTCGCCCGGGAAATTCGTTGGTGTTGTCGGATCTGTCCTCCACCAATTGTCCAAACCATTGTTGACCATCGCATCTGTCCTCGCATTAGCGTTCCTGATGAATTACGCGGGCATGACGTCCACATTGGGACTGGCCTTCGCGGCAACGGGTCCACTATTCCCGGCATTTAGCGCGATGCTCGGCTGGACCGGAGTGTTCCTCACCGGTAGTGACACAGCCTCAAATGCGTTGTTCGGCACGCTACAGGTTGTGACCGCAAACGAGATAGGACTCAATCCTATCCTTACCGCCTCGTCAAATGCAGCAACCGGCGTTATGGGTAAGATGGTGTCGCTGCAAAGTATCGCAGTCGCTGTCGCGGCGACCGGCATGGCATCATCTGACGAAGGCAAGCTATTCCGAACGACACTTAAGCACAGCATCATTCTCATGATCTTTATGGCGATCGTGACAATGATCTTCGCGTACATCCTGCCGCAATTCGTCCCGCAGCCATAACCTATGGGAGAAAGGCAGGCAGTCGAACAAGCACGTAGGTAATGTGCTCGCCGTCCTCGACCAGATAGCCGTGGGGCGTCTTGGCTGGAATATGCAGGACATCGCCTGCCGCCACAGGATACGTTGCACCACCGTCTATACCACTCCCCAGACTCCCGCGACGATTGAGTATCTCTCCGCCAACTAACAGCCTGCCTGCTCCGCTCTTAATAAAGACCACGTCAATAATATTGTCGTGTATTTCTGGCAAACCGTCTGCATTACGGTGGATATAGCGGAATCGGTGAGACCGCGTCGGACTTCCATAATCCGCGAGAGTTTCTCTTGCTGAATGATCGGGACCTATCTGACCGGTCAGTGCGTTATGCCGCTGTTGAAGTTCTACATTCCTCCACAGGGCAAATCCAGGAGGGTCGAAGTTTAAGACCGGCGCATCATCTGGCGCGACTGGATTATTGAGTACCGGCATCCTGACAAGCACATACGTTACATGCCCTCCCTCGGGCACGAGGTAGCGATGCGGGACATCCGCAGGAATATGGATTACATCACCTGCCGAGACTGAATATCGTGTTCCACCTTGAATGTCCGTACCGGTGTACTCGCCGTTCGAACCGGTTTGCCCAATCATATTTCCGCCAACGACAATCGTTCCTGCGCCACTCTGAATAAAGACCACATCTTCAATACCTGCATGCCGCTCAGGAATACCGTCCGCATCACGCCGAATAAAGCGAAACCGATGGGCTCCACTCGGGTTGCCGTACTCAGCAAGGGTCTCCCGGGCAGAATGATCGGGACGCATCCGGGTTGACAGTGCAACATCGCGTCGCGCTAAATCTTCGGTACTCCATCTGATAAATTCTGGCGACACATCCTGAAGAGCAGGAAACAGTAACACCACCGTAAACACCAACCGAAGTGGAAGCATCATTGACTAATCCTTCTTGCACGCATGCACTATCGAGAAATTTCCAGAATACTAGTGGGAGATGACAACGTCGACCACACCTCGCAAGATCGTAAAACCACCGCTGAAATGGGCCGGTGGCAAACGGTGGCAAATACCGCACCTAGAGCCTTACTGGACATCAAATCGCCAGTGTCGACTTGTTGAACCATTTTGCGGAGGTCTTGCCGTAACGCTCGGACTGCGACCACAGCAGGCACTTTTGAACGATATCAATCCTCATCTAATTAATTTCTACGCATGGCTCAAAAAAGGATTGCTCTCTCGTCTCACGATGGAAAACGACAAAACGCTCTTTTACCAACACCGAGACCGTTTCAATGAACTGACCAAAGCGGAAAACATTACAACACGCGAATCAGCGGCTCTCTTCTATTATCTAAACCGAACCGGCTACAACGGTTTATGTCGATTTAATCGCCGTGGCGGCTTTAATGTGCCATTCGGCCGTTACAAGAACATCCCTTACCTCTCTGATTTTTCAGACTATAAGCGGGCTTTCACTGGATGGGACTTTCTGTGTGGCGACTTTACTAATTTAAAACTACGACAAACTGACTTTATCTACGCCGACCCCCCCTATGATGTTGAATTCACGTCGTACGCAATGAATAAATTCACCTGGAATGATCAAGTCAGAACAGCTGAATGGTTATCCACCCATCCTGGACCAGTGATCCTTGTCAATCAAGCAACCACGAGGATTCAAAGCCTATACCGCCACTTCGGTTTCACGCTTCGGTACCTCAATGCTCCGAGACGGATTAGTAGAACCGGCGACCGATCTCCGGCCCGAGAGGTAATGGGAACCCGAAATCTTTAAATTGAAGAAGCCTGCTGCATTACCCTTCTGGTAATCGATATGCGATCAACTCGCCAGCAAATCCGCCGCCGCTAATAGCAAACACAATGTACTGCTGCCCGTCGTGCATATAGGTCATCGGAGAGCCTGACGCCGCCGCCGGTACAACAACCTGGCCGGCATCCGCACCAGTTACCTTGTCATACGCTCGTAAATAGGCCCCTTCTTCACCAGACGGCAGGGTAATTGTGCCGCCGCTCTCAGCTGCAATAACCAGTGACTTCGTAATCAGAGTACCAACACGGCCGATGCGACCCGTCCTCGGAATATCAATGCCCTGGAGTAATGGGTGATTTTTAATGTTGTCCGGCGTCTCTCCATGGGCCACTTGCCATAGAATTTCTCCCTGTTTCAGATCAATCGCCGTGATCCGCCCCCATGGCGGTTTAATAAGCGGAATCCCATCGATATTCAATGCCGCATCCACAGCCGGAATGCCGCGGGCTCGACCACGGATAAAGTTCATATCCGAACGCTCAGGATCATTGATCAGGCCTAATACCGTGACATTCGTAAACGAGTACAGATACGCAATGCCGGTCTCTGGGTCGATCGAACCACCAGGCCAGTTCGTTCCACCACCGGCCGACGGAAGCATCAGTGTGCCGATCACACCGTCCGGTTCAGACACAGTGATCGGTGTGAAAATTGGACCAATACGATGACGTGCCGCGATTTCTTCTGCCCGACTTCTTATCTCTGGCGTGAAATCGACCAAATCGTCAAGACTGACACCTTGCCGATCGTAAGCGGGCGGCTTCGTGGGGTACGGCTGTGTCGCGGAAAGTAATTCTCCAGGGACATCTGAAGCCTCAATAGGTCGTTCTTCAATGGGCCAGATTGGCTCACCCGTGATCCGATCAAATACATACAGCCACGCCTGCTTGCTCGGCTGGGCAACGATCTTCCTCTCAACCCCATCAATCACAACATCAGCAATGATCGGAGCACACGGAAAATCCCAATCCCAGACATCGTGATGAATCGCCTGAAAATGCCACAGTCGGTCACCTGAATCGATGTCGACCGCTACCAAGCTATCTGAGAACAGATTGTCGCCATGTCGATGCCCCCCGTAGTAATCATTTGTTGGCATCTCTGTCGCAAAATAGACGATGCCGGCTTCAAGGTCAGCGCTGATCTGGCCCCAAACACCCGTATTTCCCGTATACCGCCACGAATCATTCAACCAACTATCGTTACCAAACTCGTCGTTTCCTGGAATCGTGTGAAAAATCCATTTCCGGGACCCGGTATCCGCATCGAAGCCACGTACGTAGCCCTTGGTGTTCCGCATTGACCGCGGTGCACTCCCGGGCACATGCGCTGCACCGATCACAATAGTGTCTCCGACTACGAGTGGTGCCGCGTGCAGACCAATCTCACCAGCAAGCGGGTCGATGTCCTGGTCCATGTTTTGCATCAGGTCGACAACACCGTCCGTACCGAAGCTGGACATACGATGTCCGGTAGCCGCGTCAAGAACAATAAGCTGATACCCGAGTGTGACGTAAACGATCTGTCCGCTCGCCCCATCATCTCGATAGGCCAATCCACGACCAGAAAGTCGCCGTGGCGTCGCAGCGCCACGTTCCCCTTCATCGAAGCGATGCATCCAGAGTAACTCACCAGTTCCGGCATCGGCAGCGATAACCGCCCGGCGTGACCCGGCCGTCGAGTAGATGACCCCATCGACCATCAGTGGGGTCGATTGAAAGTTGTACTCGGGATTTGGACCAAAGCTTGACATCTTGATCCGCCAGGCGACCTCTAGGTCATTAAAATTCCCCGCATCAATCTGCTCGAGTGGCGAATATCGAGTGTTCTTGATATCACCGCCATAGCTTCGCCATTCACCGTTCTCTGTTCCCTGTGCTACCGCAGACGGCATAACCGCCGACACATTAATAACAACGGCCCCAACGACAACGCTAATCAACCGTGCTGACATAAGTCACCCCTCTTTAGTTCAACTATTCGATAACTGGATTCACCCAGCCAGCGGGTAAGACTTTGTCGGGATCAGGACGAATACTTAGATACGTCACGTGATCCTCAATTTCTGTCCACCCATGAAACACACCACCCGGAATCACAACGATGTCACCTTCTGACACATAACGGCTATGGCCACCAGTCGAAGTGGCGCGAAAACTCTTCCCAACGAGCGTTGTCACAATATCACTGTCCGCTGGTATATCTCGACGATCTCCGATCGTTCCCCCTGTCACCAGCGTCCCACTACCGGAATAAATGTAGTACACCTCAGTAACGAGCGAATGCACGATCCCTCGAGCAGGGCCGCTAGTGGCCTCAATCGCATCCCGATGTAGTATGCCGACCGCAACGTTAGACCTGCCGATATCCACAATTTTGACCTGACGATCAACACCGCCATCAGGACCGTTCTTCACGGCTAAATACTCTTCTTCTGTGATATCCGTCGCCGAATTAATCTGGGCGCTCGCCACAACAGTCGACGCCAACATCGACACGACGACAACTCCCAGCATCTGCTTCGCGTACACCTTGACCATCTTCATTCCCTCTTAGATTCTTTCTAAACTGCCTCATCCGATATATAGCGATTTAAGAATTCCACCAGCTAAACCAAGCTGTGTCGCAAACTCTCGACGCCCAACAAGTCTGCCGTCACTCTCCATATGTTTTAGTCCATGGTCGTATTTGGTGTTTCCGCTACGAACAAGAATCGTACAAACATCATCCTTCTCTAGATACGGTCAAAACTTTTCTCTAGCTGATGACGACTAAGACGAAGCAGGACTGGACGACCGTGAGGACACACCGTCGAGTAAGCCGTACGCTTCAATTCCTGCAGCAAATAGGTCATCTTTTCAACCGTTAACCTGTCATTCGCCTTGACAGCAGCATGACAAGCTGTCGTGGCAGCTATCTGACGAAGTGCCTCGTCAACATCAGCTCCTTTATCAAGTCCCTCCAAGTCGTCCGCCAACGCTCGCACGACACGCTCACAGGAACTAGCCACAAGGAGATTCGGCGCCGCTGCAATCCGAACGCTATCTCCCCCGAAACTATCAACCTCAAAACCAAGACGCGTGAGAGACTCTGTATGCTCAGCAAGAGCATCCTGCGACGCCGGTGGCAACTCAACTACCAATGGCTCCAAAAGACGTTGTGACTCCAACGTTCCGGCGGTCAACCGGTCCATTACCTGCTCAAATAGAATCCGTTCGTGCGCCACATGTTGATCGATAATAACCACCCCATCGTTATCGACAGCCACAATAAACGTGTCTCTGAATTGACCGAGTGGTATCAACGAGGTCGTACCAACGTCTCCACGATCAGTGGTTCCTAGTCCTGAATGTAACAAACTGCCTTCAAACGACGAAACCGTTCCAACTCTCTCACGTTGTCGAAACACATCTGCTGCCGGACCCCAGCGACTCGCCGCCGCCATCCCTGACACCACACCAGGAATAGAGCGCGGCTGCGGCTCCTGTCCCGATATACCTGATGGAAGACTCGGAATAATTACTGGCACCGCCTCCTGACCGAGTGCATCTGCCATACCACGCCGTACGAGCTCGTGGACGAGCGACTGTTCCAGAAATCGAACCTCAGCCTTCGTTGGATGGACGTTCACATCAACGCGGTCATGTGGTATTTCCAAAAACAGGTGAATCTCAGGACTCCGGGGTTTAATACTCGCTTGGCTGTACGCCTCGATTACCGCGTGTGCAATAGTCTTATCTTTTACCATCCGGCCATTCACGAACAGGTGTTGCGCGCCCCGCGTCGGACCTTGCTCAGCCAATGCGGCCACAAAACCGAACAGTCGGATTCCAGCAGCCTGCTTCTCAACACTCACCAAGTCAGTCCGTTCACCGTATACCTGATAAAACCGTTCAGGGAAACTGGCAACCGGTGGACAATCAATAAGTGTTCGCCGACCACTGACCAACGTGAAACCCACTCCGCAATACCCGAGGGCTATTTGCGTCATCGCGCGCGATATATGTGACGTTTCGGCACCGTCAGACTTGAGAAACTTCCTACGCGCCGGTACATTGAAAAACAGATCCCGCACCTCGACGGTCGTACCCTCTCGTATCCCTGTTTCGGTAACGACCGGTTCACCACCTCCATCAACACGCACTTCAACACCATGGCTCGTTCCGGACGAGCGTGTGCGAAGTAGAAGGTGTGACACGGAAGCAACGCTGGGTAATGCTTCGCCACGAAACCCCAGTGTCGCGATGGCATTCAGGTCCTCAAGGCGGCCGATCTTACTAGTAGCATGCCTTTCAATCGCC
The DNA here is from genome assembly GCA_012963185.1 of Acidobacteriota bacterium. The sequence goes on along the minus strand of DTWD01000544.1, from coordinate 13,236 downwards.
AGTAATGCGTCTTCGGATGACATACCGATACCATCATCCTCAACCCGAATAAGACGTTTCCCACCAAACTCTACGGTAACGATGATTCTCAGACTGCCAGCGTCAATCGAGTTCTCAATGAGTTCCTTGACAACCGATGCCGGTCGCTCAACCACTTCGCCTGCCGCAATTTGATTCGCTAGACCTGGCGGCAGTCGATTAATTGAACCCATATGCAACCAGCTAGTCTTGCGAGAGCACCGCCTGCGCTGCGGCAAGACGGGCTGTTGGAATTCGATACGGCGAAGCACTAACGTAATCCAGGCCAACCTTCTCAAAAAATCGGATGGATGCCGGGTCTCCGCCGTGTTCACCGCAGACACCGAGCTTCAGATTCGACTTTACGCCGCGCCCCTTCTCAACTGCAATCCGTACTAAAGACCCGACACCCTCCACATCAATCGATGCAAATGGATCGCACGTCAAAATACCACGAGCCTGATAGTCAGAAAGAAACTTCGCAGAATCATCTCGCGAGAAACCAAAAGTCATCTGGGTAAGATCATTTGTACCGAAGGAAAAGAAGTCCGCCTGTTCAGCAATGTCATCAGCCGTGATAACACTCCTAGGCAATTCGATCATGGTTCCTACTAAGTAGCGTAGCTTTACGTTGGCACTGCGCATGGTGTCAGCAGCCACGCGATCAATGACGGCTTTTTGATCGCGTAGTTCGCCTACATGGCCAACAAGTGGAATCATGATCTCTGGAACGATTTTCATTCCTTCCTTTGCAAGAATGCACGCGGCCTCGATGATGGCCCGCGCCTGCATCTCGGCTATCTCTGGGTAGCTAATTGCCAAACGAACACCACGATGTCCCATCATGGGGTTAAATTCATGGAGTTGTTCAACGCGCCGCAATAACGTTCGTTTCCGACTGAGTCCCCTACTACGGCCTTGTGATTCCAAACGAGCAATATCGACCATTAACTCTTCACGTTTCGGTAAAAATTCATGGAGCGGGGGATCAATCAGTCGAATGGTGACCGGTTGACCACGCATCGCCTTAAAGACCCCATAAAAATCTTGTCGTTGTAGCGGTAACAGTTCACTCAACGCTTTTCGTCGATCAGCCTCATTCTCGGCAAGAATCATCCGTTGAACAATCGGAATGCGGTCCTCTCCAAAAAACATGTGCTCAGTTCGGCACAGTCCGATGCCACGTGCTCCAAAGGCCTGCGCCATTACAGCCTGGTCTGGCAAATCGGCATTGGCACGGATACCAAGTCGTCGAACCTTGTCAGCCCATCCAAGCAACTTAGAAAACCGACCGTAGATATCGGAGCGTTTTGCATCAAGCGTCCCTGCGATCACTTGGAGTATCTCACTTGGCGTAGTGTCGACTTTACCAATCTTGACCTCGCCGGTCAGGCCATTAAGAGAGACATAGTCACCTTCTTCGAATGAATGCCCATTAACGGTTGCGATCCGCTCTGATTCGATAACATGAAGGGCTCCTGCACCGACCACCGATGGCTTACCCATCTGTCGGCCTACAACCGCGGCGTGAGAAGTCATCCCTCCCGTCGCGGTCAGAACACCTTCAGCAACGTGCATTCCATGAATATCATCGGGAACAGTTTCTTTTCGGACGAGCAAGACTTTCTTGCCTTCCCGTGTCCATTCAACCGCATCATCAGCAGTAAAAACTACCTGTCCACAGGCTGCGCCAGGTGACGCTGGTAACCCGCGCGTAACAGTCGGCAACTTCGACCAAACTTTCGGATCAAACACTGGTGATAACAGTTGAGAAAGCGCATCGGGATCAACCATGTTGATCGCTTCGTTCCGCGTTACTAGTTTTTCTGAAACTAAATCCGTCGCGATCACGACTGCTGCATGGCCTGTACGCTTGCCGTTTCGTGTCTGCAGCATATACAAACGTTCTTCTTCAACCGTAAATTCAAAATCCTGCACGTCTTTATAGTGACGCTCGAGCCGAGTCGTGATGTCTCGCAACTCCGAATACACCTTGGGCATTAGCCGCTTCAGTTCACCAATTGGCTGTGGCGTACGGATACCAGCCACAACATCTTCGCCTTGGGCATTAATTAAAAACTCACCGAAGAATTCTTTTTTACCAGTTGCAGGATTCCTTGTAAAACCCACACCTGTTCCAGATTTATTGCCAGTATTTCCGAATACCATTGTCTGAACATTCACCGCTGTTCCGATCGAATCCGGAATGTGATAGATACGACGATATTCAATAGCCCGAGGATTCTGCCATGATTGAAATACAGCGTCACGGGCCATACGGAGTTGCCGTCGCGGCTCCTCTGGAAATGCACGGCCAGTCGACCCTTTTACTACACCTTTAAAGCAAGCAACCGTTTCACGGAGGGCGTTCTCATCAAGCTCTGTATCAAGCGTCGCTCCGTGCGACAACTTAATGCGGTTAAACTCATCTTCAAATAAGTCTTTCGGTACATCGAGCACAACATTTCCGAACATTTGAATAAATCGACGATAACTGTCGAACGCAAATCGTCCGTTCGCCGTTCGAGCCTTTAACCCCTCGACAGCCTTATCATTGAGTCCAAGATTCAGAATCGTATCCATCATGCCAGGCATAGAAAACTTTGACCCAGAACGAACAGATACCAGCAACGGGTGGTTCCTGGAGCCCAGTTTTGCTCCGGTGAGTTTCTCAAGTCGCTGGAGATTTGTTTCAATCTCGTCCTCGATCAGTCGCGAAATTTTTCTTCGCTGTTCGTAGTACGAAGAACAGGCCGCCGTTGAAATGGTGAAGCCCCACGGAACAGGTAATCCAGCATTAGTCATCTCAGCCAGATTTGCGCCTTTACCACCAAGTAGATCGCGCATTTCACGATCTCCTTCGGCTTTACCATCACCAAAAAAATAAACAAACTTTTTGTGTCGAGTCCTCGCGCGTGTCACGCGCTTTGTTTTCTTTCCAGAGACCGGCGTCTCACGACTCTTCGTAGGTTTCTTCGTGGATTTCTTGGCCATTAGATAAACTACGACTCCTGTACAAGCTCAGACACATCAGCAAGCTGAACTATTAGTTGCTCGACGTGTTTCACGAGACGGAGTCGCGCACGCCGCAAGACGGCATCGTCCGCCATGACAAACACATCAGCGAAAAATCGATCGACCGCCGGCCCCAGTTTTGACGCGTCTGCGAACGCCTCTCTGAACCCCTCACCCGACGACACAGCCGTTTCTATGACAGCCCGCCGCGTATTCAACTCGTCCAGCAATGACCGCTCTGCCGGTTCCGAAAGCAACGCCGTGAGTTGCGGGTCTAATCTTTCGGCTTCATGCAATTCAGCAGTCGATAATTCGCGGGCGATATTCTTCACCCGTTTAAATAACGTCGCCAGCCGCTGAAAGTCAGGCGTATCGGTAAACTCAGGCAATACCTTGAGCTTCCGGAGTGCATCCAGTGGACGCAATTCGTCAATATCCCCATGAGTTACAGCGCGCACATTACGAACATCAAATCCACGCTCTTCCAACAAATACCGTAGGCGGTCAAGAAAAAACACGGTCTCGCGTTCTTCCGCGCCATCGAACAAATCTCGATGCACTGATCGTGCTAACCGTCTGACAGAACCAATGGATATCCGACTATCTAAACCGACCAGTTCTGGAAGATCGGTTAACACCCGGAGCATCCCATGTGCCTGACGCCGAATACCAAGTGGGTCCCTTGAACCTGTAGGTTTCTCACCAACACCAAATAAGCCGACCACCGTATCGATTTTGTCCGCGATAGACAACGCTGCCCACGTCACGTTCGCTACGCCGAGATCACCTCGGATCGGCGGTGCATCAGGTTGAATACCAACAGGCAAATAGTGGTAATAAATAGCTTTCCAGACTTCCTCAGGCTCACCCTGGTCACGAGCATAAATCCCGCCCATGATGCCTTGAAGCTCAGGAAATTCACCAACCATGTCAGTGGCGAGATCCGTTTTGGAAAGTAAGGCCGCACGATGCGCATGTTCAGCTGCATCCGTTTGACCGAGTACTTCACCAGCGATCTTTGAAGCCAATAGAGCCACACGCTCAGATTTTTGTCGATAGCTACCAAGTTTTTTATGGAATAACAGTGTCTCCAATCGGTCAAGACGGCCATCAAGTCGATGCGCTCTGTCACCCTCCCAAAAAAACCGCGCATCACGAAGACGCGCAATTAGAACTCGTTCAGAGTTGCGAGCTATTCGGGCAACATTGTCACGAGGTGTATTGGTTACGGCCAGAAAATTAGCTTTGAGCTGTCTGTTTCGATCGATTACTGGAAAATAATGCTGGTGATGAATCATCGTCGTGGACAGAACCTCGTCAGGTAACGACAAAAATTCGTCTGGAAAACTACCTGTTACGACGGCCGGGTATTCCACGAGGTCCGGTACTTCATCGAGTAGCGCAGTGCCCTGTCCAAGTGGTGCAACATTCCCGCCTACTTTTTCCGCGCACTTCTTCAGCTTGCTAGTAATACGATCTCGACGTTCGTCTCGATCAATCAGTACATACGCATCCGCCAACGTTTTTTTATAGTCCGCAAAGGACTTCACACAAAGCGCTAGACCCGGCTCTCCGGTCCGGCAGAAAAACCGATGCCCATAGGTGACATTACCACTACGGACAGGCTCAACGCCGACGACATTGGCTCCCTCAGTGCGACCGATCACGAAAGGCACGACTTTCCCCGCAAAAAGAAATAGCAACCAGCGAATGGGTCGCCCAAATACAAATTCACCATGGCCGTCATCCAATGTTGCGTCCCAATGCATCTGCTTAGGAAAAGCAATGTCCCGTAACGTCTCGGCGAAAACATCGGGAAGAACATGTGTTGTTTCTTTTCCCCGCTGCCGTCGGTTATACGCAAGGTACTCTCCCTTGGCAGTCTGCACACGGGAAAGATCCTCCACCTGTGCGCCCTGTTTACGCGCAAATCCAATAGCCGCTGGGCGGGGCGACCCGTCCGGGTCAAATGATGCGCTCACAGGCGGACCAGTAACCATTTCTTCGAGGTCAGCCTGTCGGTCATGCATTCTTTCGATCGACACTCCAAAGCGCCGGGGTGTATTAAAGGCCGTAATTGGCCCCTCACACTTGATCCGTGCCTGAGTGAGACGAGAATCCAAAGAGGCGACCAAATTGTCAGTTATGGCGGGCAACCAGCTTGCTGGCATCTCCTCACAACCGATTTCAATGAGCAACTCTTCGTATTTTTCCGCCATTACTTGTTTACCTTTTTCGAGGTCACACTTAACTCTTCGCCGACGGCTTGCTCGGATGCAACGTGCCCACTAGCAATCGCAACAGCAAGTTTTCTCACACGTAATATGTACGCAGCGCGTTCAGTAACTCCAATACTTCCACTTGCATCAAGAATGTTGAATACGTGGGAACACTTCAAGCAGTAATCGAGTGCAGGGAGTACTAAGTCAGACGCAAGTAATCGCTCGGTAAAACTGTAATAACTGTCAAATAGTTCTCTATGCAAAGAGGAAAACTCCCCACTCGGCATATCGACCTGCCCGAACACATACGCCGATTGCTGAACCTCTTCGCGAAGCCGGACGTCTCCGTATCGAACACCCGAACCCCACTCCAAGTCATAAACATTCTCAACACCTTGAAGGTGCATCGCGATTCGTTCAAGACCGTAGGTTAATTCAACTGAGATCGGCGCCAAATCGAGACCCCCAGCTTGCTGGAAATATGTGAACTGAGTAATTTCCAGTCCGTCGAGCAATACTTGCCATCCAATTCCCCAGGCACCAAGGGTTGGGGACTCCCAATTATCCTCCTCAAAACGAACATCATGCCGCGATGGATCAATCCCACAGGCCTTGAGACTCTGTAGATAGAGCGCTTGCACGTCATCAGGAGATGGTTTCAAGATGACTTGGAATTGATGATGTTTGAAAAGTCTGTTTGGGTTCTCTCCGAAACGCCCGTCGGCAGGACGACGGGACGGTTGCACATACGCAACCTTCCAATGTTTGGGACCAAGTACCCGTAAAAACGTTTCGGGGTGCATGGTGCCCGCACCGACCTCAATGTCTAGCGGCTGCTGCAACAAACAGCCCCGAGCCGACCAAAATCTGGACAGCGAGAGAATAAGCTCTTGAAAAGTCATATCTATCGTTTAGGGCACTCTACTGTCAGTAAGTTCACGTACTACCCTCGCCGACTTTAGCTCCTTGTCAAGATGTGCCTTTATTAACAACCGATGAACCGACGCCAACTGTCGAACTCCCTGAGTAGATAACTCAACGTCACCGAGTTGTCCCGGTGTTATTGTTTTTGCTCTCTGCAAAAATCCAAGCGCTTCGGCCGAGAGTCCAATACCGTGCTCCGACGATTTACAGCGCACGCACTCTAACGTTCCTGCCGCAGGAACCATCTGCGCACCATTCGTCAACGTTACCCCGCAACTAGAGCAAGTCGTCGTCGTCGGATAAACCCCTTGTAACCGAAGCAACCAATACTCGAAATAACGAGCGAGTCGGTCAACCGGCACACCAATTGTCGTCGCCTCCAGCACGGACGCTCCAAGCCGAAACAATGCGTCTGCTGGATCAGCTTCTGGGGTCCATTCGTCAATCAATTCTGCAAAATAACTAACATGCGCCAACGTCTCCTCCGTCGGCCTCTTCAACGGCGAACAAGTTGGTTCAACGTACTGTAATCTGACCAGGTCACGCTGTTCACGCTCGAAATAAGCAACCCGTCCACGAGTCAGCGGCTCCAATCCCCCAGCGAACTTCGATTTCGGTCGACGCGCTCCATTCGCGACGCCGCGGCGCTTACCTCGATCGGCAGTCAAAAATACGACGATCCGATCCGCTTCACCAAGCTTGTAAGTGCGCAGAACGAGCGCGTCGGCGGTATAGAGAGGCATCTGACGCTGGTTGGACCGGCGCCAAAGCGCACGTCCACACCTATTCTAAACTACAGCGACATTTCTCGTCGGCAGTCTGTCACCTCAGGTTACTCCCTGCAAATACTGCAAGAAAAACGTCGCCAAACCAAGAAATGCGAAAAATCCGAATACATCTGTTAGCGTCGTAATAAACACTGAGGAAGCGAGCGCCGGATCGATCTTGAGCGCTCTCAGAGCAATCGGAATCAGAGTGGCCGCAATAGCAGCGACAAGCAAATTGATAAGCATTGCAAGCGCCAAAATACCGCCGATATATGGATTACCGACGATCCACCATGCGACCAAAGCCCCAGCGCCCCCAAGTACAACACCATTTCCAAGACCGACCAATGCTTCCTTCCCGAGCACCCGCCTTGAATTACTCCACGTCAATTCGTCTAGCGCGATGCCCCGTACAATGACGGTCAGTGTCTGAGTGGCGGCGTTTCCTCCCATACTGGCGACGACAGTCATAAACGCTGCGAGAGCGACCACCTCTTCCACAGTAGCTTGAAATTCCCTGACAACTAAAGCAGCAAGCGTGGCGGTGACCAGATTGATTCCTAACCACGGCAACCTTTTCCGCCACGCTTCCATCGGTGACGTAAAAACGTGTTCATCAGCTGCGACGCCGGCGAGTCTGAGAATATCTTCAGTCGCTTCATCTTTAAGAACATCGATCACGTCATCCACGGTAATAATGCCAACAAGTTTATTTTCTTCATCGACTACCGGAATTGCCAATAGGTTGTAATTGGCCACCTCTCGAGCAGCATCCTCCTGGTCAGTGTCAACACGCGCACTAATTAACTCCACAGTCATGATTCTCTTAAGCGGAGTTTCTGGTGACACCAGCAGCAACCGTCGAAGCGACACGACACCGACCAGATGACGTCGTTCATCGACCACGTAAAGGTAGAACACCATCTCAACTTCACGAGACCGCTGCAACGCCATGATTGCTTCACCCGCCGTGAGATTTTCCGACAACGCAAAAACGTTCGGATTCATGATCCGACCGGCGGTCTGGTCTTCGTACTCAAGTAAATGCTGAACGTCGCCAGAATCAGCGCCGTGCATCAGTTCCAGCACTGCAAAGGACAGTTCCTTTGGCAGTTGCCCGACGAGTGCGGCAGCGTCGTCTGTCGGGAGTTCCGTAAACAAACGGGCTAATTCGTCAGGCGCGTGGTCGACAAGAAGCGATTCAGCAACTTCAGGTTCCAACTCGCTAAGAGCTTCCATACCCAGACGGCTGTTATGTGCAATGAGCGTATTGAATACGGTACGGCGTTCGCTATCCTGAAGTTGGCCTAAAACCTCAGCAAGATCAGCAGGATGCTGTTTTTGGAGGAGATTTAACAGGTTTGCAGTCGCACCAATCCGCTGCAGTCGTTTGACTGAATCGAGCACGACATCGATTCGACGGAGAGGCGGCATGGTCTTTGTCCACGAGGTCCGAAAGCCCCGAGCAAACGTGTTTGGTTGAGGATCGTTGCCCCACTGCTCCTAACACCTTCGCGAATATTATCACGCATTAACTAACGCATAACTCCAATATCACGGAGTATTCGGTCACTCTCTCGCCATCCTTTACGAACACGAACATGCAAATCTAGAAAAACGCGTACACCAAAGAATCTCGCAATCTCTTGTCGAGCTTCTGTGCCAATGTGCTTGATTCGCGCTCCTCCTTTCCCAATAAGCATGGGCTTGTGAGAGTCACGGTCCACAATAATCGAACAATACAACCGCATCAGGCCATCCGAATTCGTCTCATCAAATCGATCGACGACTACCGCCGTTGAAAATGGTAATTCCGCCTCCGTTTGATGCAGCACCTGCTCACGAACCATTTCCGCCACAATAAACCGCTCCGGCTGATCAGTAAGATAGTCATCAGGATATAGCGGCTTACCTTCGGGAAGGTGTTCCCAAATAAGTGTTTCCAGAACAGAAATACCATCTCCCGATAAAGCAGAAATCGGCACTAAACCCACAAAATTACTTTCTTTGTGATACCGGGCAATAATCGGAAGTAGACGCGGCTTACTGATTAAGTCGATTTTATTCAGTGCAAGAATCACAGGCCCACTGGCGCGAGCTAGCAAATCAAGTACAAAGCGATCCCCGGCACCGCTAGAAGCCGAAGCATCAACCACCATCACAACCACATCCATTTGTGTAATCGCTTCTACGGCTTGGTCAACCATCCGAACATTCATCCGATGTAACGGCCGATGGATTCCCGGCGTGTCAACAAAGACCACCTGGCCAGGCCTCTCCTGTGTCCCGTGCTGCACGCCAAGAATTCTGGTTCGCGTAGTCTGGGGTTTATCCGAGACAATGGCTATCTTTGTCCCAATAAACTGATTAATCAGGGTTGACTTTCCCGCATTGGGACGTCCGATGAGAGAAACAAAACCAGACTTCACCTTAGTTAGTCCGATTCGCTAAAAAACGTTGTCGGAGGCGCACCCTATGCACTCGCCGACGTTCTGCTTCAAGCACATACACATTCACATCATCAATATCGAAGTTTTCGCCAGCCTGAGGCACTCGCCCCAACCGAGCCAGTATGTAACCAGCAACCGTTTCGAATCCTTGCTGTTCAATCGTAATGCCAAGCCGCTTAGTCATATCATCGATACTGACACCACCACGAAACACAAACGTGCCGGCCGTCTCTTCCACGATCGGATCTGTCTCCACGTCATATTCATCGCGAATCTCACCCACAATTTCTTCAAGGAGGTCTTCTATGGTCACGAGTCCGGCTGTGCCGCCATACTCATCGTGAACAATTGCGCTCTGTACGTGCTCACGCTGTAATTCCTTAAGAAGTTCTGCAACACGTTTCGTTTCTGGTACTGCATAGGCCGGCCGCAGTAGCTTCTTTACGACGCGATCGCTTCCAGGACGGTCACCCAGCGCGATCAGGTCTTTGATAAATACAAAGCCCGTTACCCTATCCAAGTTGTTTTCATACACTGGCAGTCGTGAGTACTGCTCTCCGGCAAATAACTCACGTAATTCATCCACCGTCACATCAGACGCGACAGCCACGATATCCGGACGGGGCGTCATGACCTCGCGAACGAGGGTGTCGCCAAATTCAACGACTGACTGTAATAACGCGTGTTCTTCCGCTTCCTCATTGGCCGAGCGCTCACCTTGTCCGGCCGTATCTTCGTAACTATCGTGAGCGCCAGCCTGTGAAGCCACCTCACCAGCAGAGGTTTTTTCACCCCGAACCCCTCCCGTAGACACAATTTTAAAAAGCGGCAGGGCCAATAGACTAATCAATCGGATTACAACTTGTAGAGAAGGCAACAAGAACTCCAGCACTCGGACCGGATCACGACGAGCGATCGTAAGAGGAATCAGATGCCCACACACAATCACATACACAACCAAAACCATGACAACAAAAGCCGCCTCCACGACTCCCTGTGCCTCACTCGCCAACATGGTTACTGTAGCGACCAAAATAATGGCCACACCTTCCAGGAAGCGCAATGGCACGAAAAGCCGAACCGGATTCTGCAGGTAGCCAAGTCGATCGAGCCAGTCGTGCCGCTCTGCATCAAGCCGAAGGGGCAATCGCATTAACGTGGCAAACGCTGCGGCAACTGTACCGATGTAAACCGTGACGCAGGCCAAAAGGAAAATCACGAGGGGAATCACTCAATACCCCCACGGCGCCTCAACTTCTGCTCGAGTCGAGCCATCTCACCATTGTCCCGTTCGTGATCGTAACCAAGAAGATGTAAAAGACCATGTAACGCCAATCTCCGGTGCTCATAACCTACTCGGTGTCCGGCATTGCGGGCTTGGCGCTCAGCAACACCAGTCGCGATCACGACATCACCGAGATACTGCTCGGCGACGGAACTGAGCTCAGTCGATTGTTCCTCTACAGGCACCGGAAATGACAGCACATCCGTTGCCCGATCGACACCCCTAAATTGGAGGTTAAGGACTCGCATCTTTCGATCACTCACCAGTACCAATGACAATTCACCTCTAGCTGACCGTGGCGCCACCTCAACGAGCCAACGACGGAGCCGATCAGCCCGGACAGTGCGACCACGCCCATCCATCACAACGACCCTTAGTTGGTTTCCAGCCACCGATATGCCTTCAGAAATAATCCAGAATCTGTTTCATCATGAATCATCAGATCCAGACCGGCCAGAGTCCACCGATGAGGACAGTTCATACGCTTTTACGATTCGCTGGACTAGGGGATGTCTTGCAACATCGCGGTCACTAAAAAACACCACCGACATCCCATCTATGTTGCCCAAGATTTTCAGCGCTTGCACAACGCCAGAGGTTCGTCCTTGCGGCAGATCAATTTGCGTTACATCTCCCGTAACAACTGCTTTCGACCCAAACCCAAGCCGGGTCAAAAACATTTTCATCTGTTCCGTTGTCGTGTTCTGAGCCTCGTCGAGGATGACAAATGCGTCATTTAATGTACGACCACGCATAAACGCGAGTGGTGCGATCTCAATAAGACCTCGGTCAATCAATCGTTCGACGCGGTCAGCATCAAGCATGTCGTACAGGGCGTCGTAAAGCGGCCGCAAATACGGATTTACTTTTTCCTGAAGATCGCCAGGCAAAAACCCAAGCTTTTCGCCCGCCTCGACAGCTGGCCGCGCCAATATAATACGCTTGACCCTCTTTGAGGTGAGGTACGCGACCGCCTGAGCCATAGCAAGATATGTTTTTCCTGTCCCGGCCGGGCCGATTCCAAAGACCACATCATGTTGGTCGATCGCATTAAGATATTTTTTTTGATTTACTGATTTCGGCGCAACCTGGCGTTTGTCGGACGTGTGCAACGGGCCTTTTGTGAAAAAGTCACGCAGATCGACCTGCAGATCCTGACCGACTAGTTCGGCTGCACGGCGCACATCATCTTTCGAAAAGTGATAGCCCTCACGAAGAAGACCAACTAAACCATCAACGATTCGCTCTGTTCGCTCAATATTCGAAGGGACTCCTGTGACCAGCAACTCATGGCCATCGGTGAGGATCTGTACGTCACAACATCGCTCTAGCTGTTTGAGATTCTCGTCTCGAGAACCATATAGGGTCTCGATTCCTTCATCGGGAACTGAAATTGTGACGGATAAGGAAGTCGGTGACACTCGCGTTTAACGTATCGTTAACACGCCCGCCGATTCCCGGTCAAGGTTGTGCATCACGAATTAATTATCGAGATGAAGGTCACGTAATTGTTGTTTATCAACCGTCGATGGCGATCCTGCCATTAAATCAACAGCACCCGCTGTTTTCGGAAACGCCATTACGTCCCGAATGGACGGCTCACCAGCCAAAATAGCAATTATCCGATCGAGCCCAAATGCGATCCCACCGTGCGGTGGCGTTCCGTACTCCAAGGCATTAAGGAAAAACCCAAACCGTGTTTTCGCATCATGATCTGATATTTTTAAAAGTCGAAAAATCCTGGACTGGACTGAAGAATCATGGATACGAATACTCCCACCGGCAATCTCACTACCGTTCAAGACAAGGTCATAGGCTTGTGCGCGCACGCTCGCAGGATCGTCCTCAAGTCTGTCTAGATCTTCAGATCCAGGTGAGGTGAAGGGGTGATGCATGGATACGAACCGCTGTTCAGTCTCGCTCCATTCCAACAGCGGAAAGTCGACCACCCACGCAAGAGCCATACGATTCTCATCAATTAAGCCTCTGCGCTGAGCCAACAGAAGTCGCAGCTGGCCAAGTAACACGGATGCTTCAAATTCAAAGCCACCCGCCAAGAGCGTAAGGTCATCATCTTGAGCACCAACCATGTCGACGACACGCGTTAAGGTCTTAGCACCGGCCACTTTTAAAATAGAGCTTTGGATATCACCTTCCTCTGAACGTCGAACCCATACCAACCCCTTTGCACCAAGTGAGATGGCTTCATCAACCAACTTGTCGAGTTGCGCACGCGATTGACGTCCCGCCCCCTGTACAACAAGTGCTCGAATTGATCCGCCCTGATCAACCAGCTCTCGAAACACCTTAAATGTCCCATCTCGGAACGCATCGGATACTTCCTGGACAGGCATTTCAAATCGCATATCTGGCTTATCCGTGCCATAACGATTCATTGTTTCAGCATAAGTAAGCCGGTCAAAAGGACCGGTCACGTCACGACCAACAACCTTGAAAATCACACGGATAAGCTCTTCAACCGTCTCAAATACAGCTGCCTGATTTACAAACGACATCTCCACATCGATCTGCGTAAATTCAGGTTGCCGATCAGC
>DTWD01000543.1 GCA_012963185.1 Acidobacteriota bacterium | reverse complement strand
GTTCCGCCAAGCACTTCGCATAACGGCCGATTGGCTGCTTTTGCCACAGCATCCCACGCCGCCATGTCCACGCCGGAAACAGCGATCGCTGACAGTCCTTCGTATCCCACAAAATGAAGTGATTTACGCGCCGTTTGGTACAAGTCATGTGGCGCCACGGGCTGTCCATGCAGTACTTCCCCAAGGTCATGCAACATCGGGACGAGGTACTTCATCGTCTTTGGGGAATATGGTTCCAGATAACTCCGCCCGACAATCCCCTCATGCGTGTGGAGGTCAATTAGAATCAACGGCCATTCGGTGATGGTTGCGATACGCGCAATAACCGGACGCTTGAGTTTCAGTAGAACCGGTCGCGCCGTAAGCGTTTCGACCGTCAGTGGTTCTGGCATTGTGGTTACTTCCTAGAGTACCTTAACGCCAAGACAGTTTTGACACTAGCATTCGACATCCATCACATGCTGAGATCGCATCTGGCCCTCAAGTTCACCATCCTAGCTGTCGCTGTGGCGCTAACCTTCTCTGTCGCCGCCACCGCTCAGGCACAAGAAACCTACCCGTCATGGCCGCAGTGGGGCGGACCCACTCGTGATTTTCACGTGGCGTCAGATGCACTCGCCAGGTCATGGCCGAATGGTTCACCACGAGAACTCTGGCGGCGACCACTTGGTGAAGGTTATTCGGCGATTCTCGTCGACGGGCAGACACTGGTCACCATGTATCGTCTGAATGACAGCGAAATCATCATTGGCCTCAACGCAGAGACCGGGGAAACACGGTGGGAATATTCCTATGATGCACCGCTGGTACATGATGGATATTTCGATATTTGGCTGAATTCGGCAGGTCCAGGCCCCTATTCGTCTCCACTGATTGCCGATGGCATCGTGTACGCGGTGGGAGTAAATGGTCATTTTCATGCCGTCGACGCACAAACCGGTGCACTCCGGTGGTCGCACGACCTCGTTGACCTTTTCGGATTGGTCGATTACAACGCCTTCGCCTCAAATGCCGTCGCATACGAAGGCACCATCATCCTCCCGATGGGGGGTAGTGACCACGGCGTTGTCGCGTTCGATGGAGAAACCGGCGCCGTGGTATGGGAGAGTGCGTCATTTCCGCTAGGTCCTGGCTCTCCCCAACTGATCAATCTTGATGGACAGGATCAGTTGGTCATCTGGGGTCAGCAAGAAGTGGTTGGACTCGACCCACGTGACGGAGGGCGTCTCTGGGATCACCCACATGCCAACGACCTCGGTCTCAATTTGAGCATGCCGGTGTGGACCGCACAACAACGACTCTTCATCTCATCTGCCTACAACGGTGGCAGCCGTATGATCCAGCTTCAGTCCGACCGTTCAGGAACAACCGTTCAGGAACTGTGGCATACCAACCGCACGCGACTCCATTTCAGTAATGCGATCGAGATAGGAAACCTAGTGATCGGAAGCAGCGGCGATTTTGGCCCCGCATTCTTGACCGCTCTTGACGTCGCAACCGGTGAAGAAGTGTGGCGAGAACGAAGTTTTGCTCGCGCTCATTTACTCTATGCAGACGAAATCATTGTCCTCGTCGATGAAGATGGCGAGCTTGCCGTTGCCTCTGTGTCTGCCGACGGCATCGAGGTGCATGCACGAACAGCGCTCCTGGCAGAAAACGCCTGGACACCACCGAGTCTCGTTGGCACAACACTGTATGTGCGCGACCGGCACGAAATCATGGCGTTGGACCTCGGTCAATGAGGTCCATTTGGCTGATCGACTGGCAACTCTAAGCGTGCGCCTGATGGCGAGGATGGTGCCACCGATTCAAGAACTCGCACTCTCGCATCGAACTGCTCTATTCTTACGCAGAAGAAAAAACACCATCTCGATCAGACCTATTCACTCGTCTCGGTCATCCATTCATTGGCATCTGTAGGATGAGTCTCTGACAGTAGTAGGAGGCACTGTGGGTCAACTAGAAAAAACTTGGCGACGTGGTTTTTCCAGGCGAGAGGCCTTGTGTGGGCTGGCGACTTTTTTGGCGTCATCTCCGCTGCTTCATGCGCAACGCGATCCGTGGCCTCTGGGTGACCATCGACGCATGCTTGGATTCAATGAAATGCTTACGGCTTTTGATTTTGAGCCAGTGTTTCAAGCGAATGTTCCGTTATCTGTCTATGACTACACTGCGCACGGAACCGACTCGGAGTTTACGCTTCGACGCAATCGAGATGTGTTTGACTGGGTCGACCTTGTTGGCGGTGGCGGCGTAAACCCCGATCATGTCGACACGTCAACTACTGTGTTGGGCTTTTCACTCAAGAGCCCGATCATGGTGGCACCAACCGCTCGGCAACGTGACCTGCACCCCGACGGTGAACTCGGCATGCATCGTGCCGCGACAACGACCGACACCACGATGATCGTCAGTAACGTCTCAAGCTTTCCGTTTCCTCGCATTGCCGATGCCGCAGAGGGACCACTCTGGTATCAGCTGTACGCTCGTCAAGATCTTGAGGCAAACCGGCAACCACTCGCTGATGGTCAAGCCGCTGGGGCACAGACGATTGTCGTCACAATTGATCAACAAACTTCACTCTACGATCGCTCGTCACACAACTTTCATCTGGGCGGTGCCGTACGTAGCCCCAGGCGCGCGGCCGATACAGGCAACCTTTACGGAGTTAGCGAGTTCCGCCTTTGGTATGAATGGAAACTATTTGACGAACTAAGAGCGGTGGTAGATGTTCCGATCTTGGCGAAAGGCATCCTCACTGGTGAAGGTGCAAAGAAATGTCTCGACCACGGCGTTGAAGGCCTCGTGGTATCCAATCATGGCGGGCGCGCGATTGACTACGGGCCCTCAACTCTTGAAGTGCTTGAAGAAGTCGTGGAGGCTGTGAACGGTCGCGTTCCGGTGCTTATCGATAGTGGTTTCCGTCGAGGGAGCGATGTCCTCAAAGCACTCGCTCTCGGCGCTGATGCCGTCTGCCTCGGACGTGCCGCGCGGTGGGGACTTGGTGCCTTTGGAGAACAGGGAGCCCAAAAGGTCATAGAGATCATCAACGCGGAGCTTGTACAAGCGATGGCGGCGGCAGGGTGTCACGATATTAAATCGATCGACCGAAATATTGTCAGAACCAATTTCGCATGAAGACGCGTCATCCGGTTCGGGACTGGTAAAGGATCAGTCGCCCATCGAACGCGTTCGCTGATAGTGATTTTTGGGACAAACCGACTAATTTGTTGGGCCGTATTCTCGTTTTCTCGCTAGGATGGTCCCGAAGATATCGTTAGAAAGGAGTCGCCGTGACTAAGTTGCTCAACCAGTGGCGTCAAGGGTTCACCAGACGAGAGGCTCTCTCCGGTTTCATATCGTTCCTCGCGGCATCTCCGCTATTACATGCACAGCGAGATCCATGGCCTCTCGATCAACACCGTCGCTATCTTGGGTTTGACGAATTGCTGACCGCATTCGACTTCGAACCTGTCTTCAGAGCAAACGTTCCTCTTTCGATTTACGACGTTACCGCGCACGGAACCGACTCCGAATTCACCCTTAAACGAAATCGCGATGCGTTCGATTGGGTCGAACTTGTGGGACGAGGCGGTGTGGCCGTTGAAGATGTCGATACGTCGACGGAGATTTTTGGGCTCCCGATGAAAAGTCCGATTATGCTCGCACCCACTTCTCGTCAACGCGACCTTCATCCTGATGGCGAACTCGGTATGCACCGCGCGGCGACAACAACAGACACCACGATGATTGTCAGCAATGCTTCAAGTTTCCCTTTTACCAGGATTGCCGACGCTGCGGAGGGACCACTCTGGTACCAGCTGTACGCGCGGCGAGATCTCGAGGCAAACCGGCAACCACTCGCTGATGGCCAAGCCGCTGGTGCGCAGACCATTGTCGTCACGATTGATCAACAAGGTTCGTACTACGAACGCGATTTACACGACTTTCATCTCGGCGGCTCGGTGCGCAGTCCCAGACGTCGACGAGAAACCAGTAATCCATATGGCGTCGGGGATGGACGGCTGTGGTACGAATGGAAACTGTTTGATGAACTCCGGTCGATGACTGACGTGCCAATCCTCGCCAAAGGTATCCTGACCGGCGAAGGTGCCAAAAAATGCCTTGAACATGGAGTCGAGGGCATCGTTGTGTCGAATCATGGCGCGCGTGCTATTGACTACGGCCCTTCGACCCTTGAAGTGCTTGAAGAAGTGGTGGAGGCTGTGAACGGTCGTGTTCCGGTACTTATCGATAGTGGTTTCCGTCGAGGGAGGGATGTTCTCAAGGCGCTTGCTCTCGGCGCTGATGCCGTTTGTCTCGGACGCGCCTCACGTTGGGGACTTGGTGCCTTCGGAGAACAGGGGGCTCAAAAGGTAATCGAGATCATTAACGCAGAGCTCGTACAGGCGATGGCGGCGACAGGGTGTCGTGACATTAAATCGATTAACAACAGTATCGTACGGACGAACTTCCCATGACCAGACAAAACCAGAAAGACACTCTTCGTAGACGCAATGTTATTCGACAGCTCGTTAATCCCTTCAGTCGCCCTCCTGCTGTAACAGCTGTTCAAGATGGACTACCGGCGGTCCGGCGTGGTCCGGTTGACGAGATCTATGCCGCACCAGAATTTGAACAGATGGCCGAGCTTGTCCTCTCACCGATGCAATATGAATCGTTAAAGAGTGGCGAGCGGGGTTCTTTCGACAAGATGACATTTCGTCAACGCCTCATGGTGTATGCCATGGACCTCGACCTCACGACAGAATTATTTGGGCACTCAATGTTCGCGCCCATCATCGTGGGACCCGTTAGCCGTCAAGGCGACCTCCACGAAGAGGGCGAGCTGGCTACTGCGAGAGGGTCTAGCGCCTCCCAAACCATCATGGTGGCAACACGCAGTGCAAGTTATCCCATCGCCCAGATTGCCTCAGAAACCGCACAACCGCTTTGGTTCCAGGTCTACGCTGACGATAACCTCGGGGCTGTTCGGGAGGACGTCGCCGAAGCCACCGATGCCGGATGCGAAATACTCTGTGTAACGATTGGTGTGTCCTCTGAGGGTGCACCCGTCGCCGTGCAATGGGACTCAATTGAGGAACTCACTCAAAGCGCAGGAGTTCCAGTCATCGTGAAAGGCGTTATGAATCCAGATGATGCACGTAGAGCCCTTGACCGTGGTGCAACAGGCCTTGTCGTGTCGAACCATGGGGGTGCGGTTGGATTCGACGAAGTGTTGCCCATTGATGTCCTTCCAGAAATCGCCGATGTCATAGGAGACCGCGCCCCGGTGCTCGTTGATGGCGGCTTTAAACGTGGAAGCGACATTCTCAAAGGACTGGCGCTTGGCGCCAAGGCCGTGATGCTTTCGCGTCCAATTATGTGGGGATTGGCAGCTTACGGTGCAGCTGGTGTTGAACGAGCGCTCTACCTATTGATTAATGAACTCGCGCGTAACATGGCGGCGTCAGGACGACCACAAATCGACATGATCGATCGGGCCTTAGTTCGTATTGACTCACGCTAACCAACGTTTGCGTAGACGTTAGTCGTTCCGGAGTCCAACGATTACGAGCACGCGATTTCATTCACTGTCTAGTCCAAATAGGTCGAATCCGTTGTGCGTCTCTGGCTTTTGTCGAAAGCGCTCACGCACACAGGCCCTATCTACACCACTAAGTGATTGCGAAAAAACCCCACTGTACGATTCCAGGCAAGCGCCGCAGCGGCCTCGTTGTAGCGCGGTGTGGAATTATTGTGAAAACCGTGCAGTGTCCCCTCAAACAAGTGCATCTCATGCGACACGTTATTTGCTTGCAGTACCCTCTCGTACTCGGGCCACATCGCGTTTATCCGCGGATCCGAACCTGCGTAGATCACCATGAGTGATGCTTCTATTTTGGGCACATCGTCACTCGCCGCCGACACCCCATAAAACGGTACGCCTGCCTGAAGGTCACTTCCAAGTTCAACCGCGAGTCGGTTGGTCATCCCTCCACCCCAGCAAAAGCCAGTGGCGCCAAGACGACCATTCGACAACTCGTGCGCTTTGAGATAGTTCGCGCTGTTGATCATGTCCTGGTCGAGTTCTGCGGGTACAAGACCGCGTTGCAGTTCTCGGCCGTCATCATCATTCCCGGGATAACCACCTACCGGAGACAGTCCGTCCGGCGCCAGTGCCAAAAATCCAGCGATCGCCGCGCGTCGTGCAACGTCTTCAATATGAGGATTTAACCCACGGTTCTCATGAATCACCAATACGGTTGGAAAGGGGCCCTCTCCGGCTGGTTGGACAAGATACCCACGCATGGTGCCCGAAGTACCGCCTAGCGATGGGTACTCAACATACGTGCCTGTCATACGGGGATCTGTGAAGGAAATCGTCTGCGCTTCCGCATAGCGAGGCATTAATGCCTGCGCCATCCACAGCGCCGAAACGCCTCCAACTGTCATTACAGCCGCGCGACTTAAGAACTCGCGCCTATCAATGTGGCCATGGCAATACTCGTCGTAAAGATCGAAAATCCGTGGATCAATTTTTTCTTGTTCGGTCATTGGTTGCGATCCTCTGTGTGAACGAATTCCTGGTTGACGAAATCATGTTTGTGAGCTTTATCGGACTCCGGCTGCGACACTGCGTTAAATATATGCGAACTTGTCTCTCCCAGCGACCTTAAAGAGTCGGCGGTTTCTCAAGTCGTCGGTTTTGGTTTGTTACCATTAGAAACACATGCCTCTTGACGAACAAGCTCTTTTCAACAAAAAACCACAAACCCGCTCGGGACAGTATCAGTGCCCTAGGTGTCAACGGATAGGCAGCTACAACGTTCAGTGGGTGCTCCATTCCAAGAAGTCCAAACTCCCGCCCGGAGCGACCCGAGATGATCGCGGTAAGTTCGACAAGCTACGTGACTACCTGGTGCGTCTTGACGACCATGTCACGTGTAAAACCTGCGGTAAAAAATTTGAAATTCCTTCTCAGCATTCGATGGTGTTCACAGAACAACTATCAGGATTACCGAACGAAGAAGAACTCGAAAGAGAAATTGAGGAAGCTGCCGGAGAATCAGAACCTGTTCCTGAACGCAAACCATCATTGCCATCTCGATTCACACGTAAATCGAGTGGTTGGAAATGACGCAGGCTTCGTTTCGGCGGGTAGAATGAAGAATATGGCGGAGGGACAG
>DTWD01000542.1 GCA_012963185.1 Acidobacteriota bacterium | reverse complement strand
TAAATTTTATTTTTAGTTACAACGACTATGCGTCGGGACTAATCAATGGATAGCACGGAGTCGGCAAACGCGTGCGAGCGGATTATTCGTTCTCTGCACCGTGGTCATACACTGATGGCGCGTTCCAAAGTGGGCATTATTGTAGCTGTTTGAACGATTACTTTTAATCGACGTCAGGACGCGGGTCAGGCACGAATCCATTACGGTTCGGCATCTGTACTTCGGGCACGGTCGTTGCGTCCATTCGTTCGGACTCGTCGATGATACCGTTGAGATAGAGTACGTAGGCAACTGAGCCGTAGACCTCATCTGCCGTGAGCACTCCAGGCTGATCAAACGGCATCGCGCGATTAATGTAGTCCCACAGCGTTGTTGCAAGCGGCCAATAGCTACCGACCGTTTTACTCGCCACCTCACTCGTCAGGCTTCCTTGGCCACCAACGAGAACACTATCAGGGCCTTCGGTGCCATTGATTCCATGACAGCGCGCACACCGTTGCTGATAGATGCGTCGCCCTTCGGTGGCTGTCGCGCCACCGGCGGGGAGCCCGTCTCCACTCGGACTGATATTCACGCCCCAATCCTTGACCGCTGCCGGTGTTACAGGTTGTCCAACGTTGAACGTTTGTGATGCTAGCTGTTGGGGTGTGACGACGTACACGAGCAAAACCGTAAGTAGTAGCGTGGTCAGCACCGTCCAATCATGCCGACTAGACATAGACATTCTCCACGGTTCCGTCTGCCGCGACCTTCCACGACTGGATAGCGTTATTATGGTAGTTCGACTGCAGGCCGCGCTTGGCAATGAGCGCGTCGCGTGTTGGTTGGGTGTAACCAGTTTCATCAATGCACCGTGATTGAAGCACCGTTTCTCCTCCATCCCACGCCCAGTTGAAGCGAAACCGTGTGTGTGCAAGTGGCATTATGGGGGATTGAAGCTCGGCGCGGTGCCAGTCTTTGCCTCCATTGGTAGATACCTCGACTCGGTCTACTCGTCCACGACCTGACCACGCGATACCTTCGATCTGATGGGAACCTACGCTACTGAGTTGTTGGCCGCCGGACGGATACGTGATCACCGACTTGGCTTCCATGACGAATGTGAACTGTCGTGCCTTCCCGTCTGGCAAGAGATCGGTGTACTTCGATGTTTCCTCTCTGGTCATGTACGGTTGGTCAACTAGTTCGATACGGCGGAGCCATTTGACGCTAATGTTGCCTTCCCAGCCAGGCACAAAAAGTCGCAACGGATATCCCTGTGCGGGACGGAGTGCTTCTCCGTTTTGACCAAAGGCTACCAACGTGTTGTCTAACGCCTTCGTGAGGGGGAGGCTCCGGTTAAGCCGGCTGGCGTCTGCGCCCTCGGCAACAAGCCACGTGGCTTCCGGACGCACACCGACTTCTTGCAATAGCAGCGAGAGCGGGATCCCCACCCATTCACTGCAGCTCGTCATACCATGCGTGCTCTGCGCGGTTGTCGCGCCAGCCTCTCCCCAGAGGGTACGACTATTACCGGAGCATTCGAGGCTGTAGATTCGAGACACTGTCGGCAACCGCTTGAGGTCGTCGAGGGAAAATTCCACGGGGCGCTCAACCAAACCGTGAATCAACAGACGATGGGTTGATGGGTCAATATCTGGCACTCCAGCATGGTGCCGTTCAAAATGGAGGGCAGACGGCGTGATGGTGCCGTGCAGGTCTTGGAGCGGTGTCCGACTGCTCGATGCCTCGGGGTGTCGGCTATCTCGCAGAAGCCGAATCGCGGTTTCAAATCGAGAGCGGGCACCGTAGGCGCTGACCCCACGACCAAGCGTACGCGCGGCATCCTGCAATTGGCCGAATAGTACCGACGGCTGCAACGCAACGAAGGTTGGGCCGAGTACCGCTCCGAGTTTGAGAAAGCCACGTCGAGTCCGAAGTGCCATGCTGTTCTCTTTCCTGCGAGTTGCTAAACGTATCACGCCGCGAGCAGTAGAAGGGCAGTGTTTTTTCCGGTTTCTGGGGTTGCAATACTGGTGGAACGGCCCACGTTGACAGGCGTGGACAGCCTCGCCACAATGAACCGTTCATGAGAACGTTGTCTGTTTTGACCCATGTTGCCGTCGTCGTTGCGGTGGCAGCCTCGGCCGCTGGTCAGGGACCCGCCCCGAATCGACAGCCTGCTGCAAGTGCGCGTTCTGAGGCACCTGCGTATGAGGGACTGCTCGACCAGTATTGTGTTAGTTGCCACAATGAGGGGATGAGCGGTCAGGGGACCGTACCGTTTGCCTTTGAACACCTCGACGTGACTGACGTGGGCGCCGACGCGGCGATGTGGGAAACGGTAGCTCGGAAGTTGCGGCTCGGTATGATGCCGCCACTCGGCCGACCGCGCCCGGACCGTGTGACAAACGACCGGTTCGTGACGTGGCTCGAAGGGCAACTTGATGCGGCGGCGGCGGCCAACCCGAATCCAGGGCGTTCAGTGGTCCGCCGTTTAACCTCGGCCGAGTACATCAACGCCGTCCAGAGTCTGCTTGCTTTTGAGGTCGATGAGCACTGGCTACTGTTTCCGGTAGATGACGTCGACCAGCAAGGTTTCGATACGAACGGGGACGTGCTCTCGGTATCGCCGGCGCTTTTCGATCGCTACCTTGTCGCCGCGAACCGGATTAGTCGGCTCGCAGTTGGTGATACCACGATAGGGCCTGGCTACGCCGCCACCACGTACAGTAGCCCGAGACTGCAATATCAAGACGATCGTACTAGTGAGGACCTCCCGTTTGGTTCGCGAGGTGGCATGGCGATTCGTCACTACTTTCCGCTCGATGGTGAGTACGAAGTCAAGATTGATCTCCGTCGGATGATCTATGACTACATCATCGGCATGGGGCGGTCCCATCAGATCGAGGTGCGTCTTGACGGAGCGCTTGTCGAACAATTCACCATTGGCGACGCTGATCGATTCGGCTATCCATCAGCCTACAGTTTCTTTGGAACGATTCGCGGCGATCCGGGGTGGGAAGACTACGTCTCGAATGAAGCAGACGCAGGCCTGGTCGTTCGGTTTCCCGCGAAGGCGGGGATGCGCGTGGTTGGCGTGTCGTTTGTTGACGCGCGAACTGAACCGACGGGGATTCTCGAACGTCGCTTGTCGGGTTTCTCGCTGAGCGGACTAGGTTTCTATCAAGGGAATGCCGCCGTCGAGCGTGTGGAGATCGCGGGGCCCTACAACGCGGCCGGTCCAGGTGATACGGCCAGCCGTCGTAAATTGTTTACGTGTCATCCGGAGAGTGGTGCAGACGAGGTGAAATGTGCCATCGAGATCGTGACTGCGTTGGCGAGGCGGGGCTACCGGCGTCCCGTGACCGATGACGATATTGCGCCGCTCATGCGTTTCTACGAAGCAGGGCTGAGCGAACGCGGTTTCGAGGGCGGGATTCAGAAAGTGGTTCAACGACTGCTGGTGGCACCTGAGTTTCTGTTTCGTGTTGAACGTGACCCTGTCGATATCGCGGCCGGGACGGCGTACGACATCACAGATATAGAGCTCGCGTCTCGTCTATCGTTTTTTCTGTGGAGCGGTATTCCGGACGAAGAGTTGTTAGCGGTTGCTGAAAAGGGGCGCCTGACCACGCCGGATGTACTTGAACAGCAGGTCCGGCGGATGTTGAGTGACCCTCGTGCGAGCGCCCTTGTCGACAACTTCGCCAGTCAATGGTTACAGCTTCGCCGCATCCGAGGGGTGGCGCCTGACGCCGACGTCTTTTTTGATTTCGATGAGAACCTGCGAGTCGACATGGAACGGGAGACGCTGCTGTTTCTCGAGAGCCAGTTGCAGACAGATCGTAGTCTTCTTGAGTTGCTCACGGCGGAGTACACGTTCGTTAATGAGCGCCTGGCTCGCCATTACGGTATCGACCAGGTTTATGGCGAACGATTCCGACGGGTCCCGGTTGACGCAGACACCCGCGGGGGATTGCTCGGGCACGCGAGTTTGCTGACACTGACGTCGTACCCCACGCGCACCTCACCAGTGCTGCGGGGCAAGTGGGTACTGGACAATATTCTAGGGATGCCACCCCCACCTCCGCCGGATGATGTTCCAGCGCTCGAGGAAAATCATGGTGGCCGGGACGTGTTGTCGATCCGCGAGCGGATGGAACAACATCGTGCGAATCCCGCCTGTGCCGTGTGTCATCGCATCATGGACCCGCCGGGGTTCGTGCTGGAGAACTACGATGCGATTGGGCGGTGGCGTGCCACTGACGTAGCGGGAGCACCGGTCGATACGGGTGGCACGCTTGCGGATGGCAGCGTCGTCGACACCCCTGCTACGTTTCGCGAGGCGTTGATGGCATACGACGTCAGTTTTATCCGAACTGTGACCGAAAAATTACTGAGCTATGCTATTGGGCGGAGCGTTGAATACTACGATCAGCCCGCCATACGGCGGATTGTGTTTGAGGCTGCCTCGAATGATTATCGCTGGTCGTCGATCATTCTTGGTGTCGTCAACAGTATGCCGTTCCAGATGAGGAGTGCGGAGTTATGATAATTACGAAGAAGGCAATTCCACGACGAACAGTGTTACGGGGACTCG
>DTWD01000541.1 GCA_012963185.1 Acidobacteriota bacterium | reverse complement strand
TCCATGGGACTCCCCTGCGGTTGTAATCCGAAACAGCTGACCAAAGCTGTTACCTGCCATGTGTCGATTGTACCTGACCGCACATCCGACCACACCGCGAACCACAACGGACGATGCTCACATTGATCAATTCCGTGCAACTATCCGCAGTTTTCTCCCTTACGGCGATGGTTTTTTCCAACGGGACAGCGCGTACATCAGTGCCACTAACACGATCTCATCAAGCATGAAAATTGGATCTGGAACCAATAGGTCAACTAGCAGCAGTACCGCGACGGCCACAAACAACTGCCATGACCGTAAAGTGGCCAAAAACCGAAACCACATGGCTGCGTTTCGCATCGTCATTCAATGGCCTGTTCTTCCGGAACACAAGCACGCTCTCACAACAGACCAGCTAAATTTGTATCTTGGTCAGACGGAGGTTGTCCCGTATTACAAATTACTACCAGAACAGTTGGATATTACAAAAGCGGACAGCACCTCTATTCATCAGTCGCGGTCGCAACCCCTTGATTAACATCTATGACAGACAGACTCTGAGCCGTATTCTCAAAACTCTCATTCTCAAGAGGCGCGTATAGCTCAAGACTCGCCTGCAACAGTACTCCGTCGTGCAGCACCTCAACCTCATCTGCAGTGAGAGCGGCACGATGAACCATCCAATCCTTGTAGTCCGCTGGAGCCGATACGGCTGTCGACCAGTCTGGCCCAGGTCCCCCCAGCACGAAACGATCGGGCTGCAATCTCTCTGCAATGGTCCCAACGAGCCGGCCGTCCACATACAATGCCGTTTCGCCACGGGCAACATAATGCGAAAGTGTCACATGGTGCCACTGGCCATCCGCACCTGGCACTGGTGACGTGACGGCATTACCACCCGCTGATGCATAAACCCACCGACCATTCTCAATACTAATTGACGCGTTGAACCTTCGTCCGGTCGATGTAAGCGTGCTCCCTTCAAATTCACGCTCGCCACGACTTGTCGGGACACGAACCCAGTCGACAACGTGGTCAACGGTTTCACCACCAATACTTGCGACGGTGCCATCACCATCTGCACGCACACTGAACGTCAGACCGAAAGAACGCATCGTGTCATCAACCGACAGCGTCATAGGTGATCGGTCATCGCTTCGAATCCTGGCAAACCCAGGTCCCGTGCCCTTTGTTGGTATCGGCTTATCGTTCGCGATCGCATCGAAAAGCGTCGGTACAAACGCATGAAACATCTCAGTGTGGCCAGCCGCATTGGGATGAATCGGTTCTGGGAAAAATCCACGCGCCCAACGGCCATAACCATCATCAATTGCACCGAGCAAATTAATACTCGGAACATCCCAGGAATTGATCTCGATGTTGGCTTTTCGGGTATGCGCGTACTCTACCTCGTCAAAATCACCCCGGGCGTACGTTAAGCCAACAATTGGCACAATCCCGTTGTCACGCGCGCGCCTGATTAAGCGCTGCAATCCATCAAGAAACTGACGCGAGATCGCATCCTGTCCGTCGCGCGAAGGAGAACAACCGACCCGGGGGCCTGGAGCAGGGTCTTGGCCGAGCGCACAACGTTTAATACCTTCATTCCCAAGGGACAGCGCGATCACGACATAGCCCGGGTCCACAGGGGTCAAATACCGAGTACTCGGCTCAGGGTCACCTTCAGGTTCAAACCGCGGTGTAATAGTAATTGTGTTGTCACCGCCACGCGATACGTTGAGAACCTCCCAACCACGGGGCTCAAGTAATTGACGTAGTCGGCCGGTGTAACCGCCTAGCTCAAGTTCATCACCAGTTCCATTTGGTACCGAAGACCCCCAGAGCGCAATTCGCTTGGGTTGGTCACTGCTGTTGCCTGTCTGTGCAAACGACACGCCAGAAACAACAAAAACCAGTAGGAATAGCAAGATAGCCGTCCGGGAGTAAAATCGAGTCATCAGTAGTCCTTTCAGCGATAAACCTTATCCTATTGCGGTAGCTGACTGTACGGGTTTCCGTTTTCATCGAAGAAACTCACACTGGGCAATCCGTTCTCCGCAACTCCAACGACAAGCCGTGTTCGTGATTCATCAAAGAGATTCAATAACGTCGCATTCTGCGCAACCGTCATGATGGTTCGTGGGCGCCCGGCCGCTGACAACGTTACCTGCGGCATGTCGTCACTCCCAACGGTAAGTGACACTGCCTCGTTACCTGCTGTATCGGCCATGGCCATCCGAGGAAATCCATCTGGCGTGAGATGCAGTTGCATCCGACTGCGGGCTCCGTCACCAAAAGTGACCATCGGGTTTCCCTGAATCGAACCAAACATTCCCTGGGTTTCACGATCTGCACCCACGACGACAAAGGCATCCTCTCCTTGCAGTGTTGTTAGTAAGCGTGTTTGACCAGCCGCATCCAGTAGCCTGACAGCCGGTGTCCCATCAGGCTCAATGCCAAATACTCCTCGCATCTGTCCAGTCTCATCATAAAACGTCAAAGAACTGAGGCCACGCTCGTCGGTGCCGGCCAAAATGCCGCGCAGGCGACCGCTCT
>DTWD01000540.1 GCA_012963185.1 Acidobacteriota bacterium | reverse complement strand
GTTGGTTTATTCGCATCCGAAACGCTCGGGGGCATCGGCCTCGAGGGGGTCAGCATTGGGACTCAGGTCAGAAGGCAATTCATCGGTGCCGCTATCACGGCCGTCTACAGCGGTATCGTGACATACGGGATTCTCAAGGTCTTGGATGGAACGATGGGGCTTCGCGTCTCTCCAGGGGAAGAGTCCCAGGGTCTCGACATCGCACTTCATGGCGAAAGCGGGTTCAATCTTTAGCCTAGGGCCGGCGTCTGCGAAGCTTTCTGTTCCATATCTGCTCTGCGCAGCGCCTTCACGTCGCGGAACGGAATTAGCTTCGACAGCCGCCACGTGAAGGAGGTGCTGCTTCTTTAAAAATCAGTAAACCCGACAAGTCTCCTGTAATAAACTCGACACACTTAGCACTGTAATTTGAACGATCACAAGACTACACCAGTAGTACCACGTGACAAACAATGTCTGAAACCTCTAGTTCATCGGTCGTCTCACCCCAGATCGAATCGACGCTTAAGAACAGGCTTGCCGCAGCACGTGAACTACTACTTGCTGAAACGCAGCGTGCCTTCGGAGGAATTTCGACAGTCCAGACATACGCCACTTCGATCGATCTGCTCGTGCAAGAGATCTACGGTCACGCACGTAAGATTGAATCAGCACCCGCTACATTAGTCGCTATTGGCGGCTACGGCCGACAACACCAATGTCAGTGCTCCGATATCGATTTACTCTTACTATTTGATGGACGAATCGGCGCTGCTGAAGAACAGTTTATCAGTGCAATTCTTCACCCTTTGTGGGACCTCGGGCTTAATGTCGGCCACCAAGTAAGGGGCCTTGGTGAGCTTGAATCTCCCGAGACAGACAATCCAGAATATCTGGTAGCTCTTCTTGAGGCTCGCTTCCTTGATGGCGACCAAGAATCCTACCGGCATTTTCATAACGCCTGCTTGTCGGAAAATTCCGTGTGGCGTGACCCAATGCGCGCAGCACTTCTTAACCTGACCAATCAGAGACACGCGCAACACAACCGTACCGTCTTCCACCTTGAACCCGACATCAAAGATGCACCAGGTGGACTTCGAGATGCGACGGCCATCCGGTTACTCAGAAACTTAAACAACCGTGACGCGTTAGACAGGGCGTACATCGATATTGGTCGAATCGATGAAGCCGAAGATTTCATGCTGCGTATTCGGTCCATCTTACATATGGAACGTGGACGTAACCTCAACACGCTCAACCATGAACTACAGGAAACAGTCGCAAACGTCTTCGGATCGCCTGGAGGCCATGTCAGAAGTCAAGTTGAAGCGCTCATGAGTACCTATTTCCACCACGCACAACTCATAAGTCGCTCGCTCGCGACAGCTTTAAAATCGTCCGCGGCGCCCACTCATTCGAACGTCACAAAAATAGGCAAAGACCTCGAACAATCATGGGACGGCATTCGATTTATTGATGGCACACGGGCGTCTCTGCAACCGCAAACATGGCTTACAGCTTTCGAAGCGGCACTCGATCATAATGTAGACGTCTCTGAACAGGTTCTAACCTGTGTAGAACGCCACGTCGAGCGTTATCCATCAGAACGGTTTATTCCAACCACCAGCGAACGCGACCTTCTCCTGCGTGTGCTCAGACCACGCCCAGGGTTGTACGCACGACTCTCTGAAATGCATGGCCGAGGCCTACTAGGCCGTCTTTTTCCGGAATTCCAGAAGGTCTACTGTCATGTAATTCGCGATTATTACCACAAGTACACAGTTGACGAGCATACGCTCTTAACGATCAAAAACATCGAACACCTGTGCACGCCTCGGACTCGAAGTCGCACTCGATTTGCGGGTGTATTCACTGAAATAGACAAACCGGAACTACTTACACTGGCATTGCTTTTTCACGATGTCGGAAAGTGGACGAACAAGAATCATTCGGAAGAAGGCGCTCGTATGGCAGTTGGGGCCCTCCGGCGTATCAAGCTCCCCGTGAAAGATATCGCCACCGTTGAGTTCTTGGTCAGGCATCATCTGCGGATGTCCGTGGCCACATTTCGACGCGACGTTGAAGACCCAGAAACCGTCACACAATTCGCAAACCTAGTTGGAACCGAAGAACGACTAAAACTTCTTTGTCTGCTAACGCTGGCGGATGTTGACGGTGTTGGACCGGACGTAATGACCCCGTGGAAAGAAGAAATGCTCTGGCGGTTATTTGTCGAAACCTATAACCGATTAACTCTCAAGTATGGGGACGACCTCATTGCTGACACAGACCTGCGACGGAATGACCTTAATAATCAAAGACCAAAAGACATTTCGCAACAGGAGCTCACAGCGTTTTTAGAAGGATACCCGCAACGCTATCTCCGACTTGTGGATCCCTCGCACGTCTACGAACATGTGCGACTGTCAAGAAATCTAAAATCGACGGAGGTGCAAGCCTCCCTTACTAAGACTGACGCGGCGTGGCAATTAAGTGCTATCGCGGTCGATCAGCCCGGACTTTTTGCCAACATCTGTGGAGTCCTATCCTACTTCGGTATGGACATCGTGCGCGGCCAGGCAATGGCTAATGAGAACGGCATCGTCCTTGACCTCTTTCAGTTCGAAGACCGCGAAGACTACCTGCGTTTAAATACTACGGCAGGACAAGAACTAACCGATGTACTTGGAGATGTTGTTGCGGGAAAAATAGATATTACGGCCAAATTGGAAGGTCGCAAACGAGGCAGGATACACAAACACCCTCGCGAAGACTTAGAACCAGTGATACGTTTCAACAACCACTACTCGAGACGATTCACAGTAATGGAACTTGTCGCGGAAAACGCTTTGGGACTGCTTCACCAAATCAGTCAGTCGATATCGTCCCAACACTGCGACATTGAACTGGTACTTATTTCGACACAAGGGGTGCAGGCACTAGACGTATTTCACCTAACAACTAATGGAGAAAAGCTCTCAGATGCTACCCAGGACGCGCTGAAAAAAACACTTTACTCAACGCTAATTCCGACATAACGAATGGCTTTTCTTTAGGGATATCTGTAAATTCTCTCGTATCTAAATTTTTAAGGAGCTAACTGCACGATGACCAAGAAGCTGGAGTACATCTGGTTGGACGGCTACAAACCAACGCAGAGCCTACGTTCCAAAACCCGAGTTGAAAAAGATTTTGGCGGCACGTTAGAAGAATGTCCGATGTGGTCGTTCGACGGAAGTTCGACCGAACAAGCTGCCGGCAACGATTCAGATTGCTTGCTCAAGCCCGTCGCAATCTTCCCTGACCCCGATAGAAAAGATGCTTACTTGGTCATGACGGAAGTTCTAAACGCTGATGGCACCCCACATGAATCAAACGGCCGCGCCACAATCGATGATGATGATGCGGACTTTTGGTTCGGCTTTGAGCAAGAGTACTTCTTGTGGGATGTCAATACCCAACTTCCCCCGGGCTTCCCCGAAGGTGGCTACCCTGGCCCCCAAGGACCGTATTACTGTTCGGTCGGTGCAAAGAATGCCCATGGCAGGCAGTGCGTCGACGAACACCTTGACGCGTGCCTCGGTGCCGGTATCAATGTCGAAGGGATCAACGCCGAAGTAGCTTCTGGACAGTGGGAATTCCAAGTATTTGCGAAAGGAGCCAAGCGCGCGGGTGATGAAACATGGGTAGCGCGTTACCTCTTAGAACGCTGTGGCGAAAAATACGGTTATGCGATTGAATTGCACCCAAAACCTCTTGGGGCCACCGATTGGAATGGGTCTGGAATGCACGCTAATTTTTCAAATGGCGCGATGAGAAATGCAGGCACTCAAGATACCTTTACACAAATATGCGAAGCATTCGGTAAGAATATTCATCGCCATATTGATGTGTACGGTGCTGATAACGATCAACGCCTCACAGGAGCTCATGAAACCGAAGCCCTGGACAAATTCAGTTACGGGATTTCGGACCGTGGTGCATCGATACGAATTCCAGTCGGAACAATTGACAACGGCTGGAAAGGCCGACTGGAAGACCGCCGTCCGTCTTCCAATGCCGACCCCTACAAAGTAGCCTCTGTAATAGTTACAACGACCAAAGAATCTGGAGCGACTGCGAAGAAAAAAGCCACAAAGAAAAAAGCAGCAAAGAAAAAGGCCGCGAAGAAAAAGAGAACGCGCTAGCCGTTAATAGAAAACGGACCGTGAATTAGCAACCCGTACGGCGTATGCGCAGGCCTCAAGACTCAGTCTTTGGGCCTGCTTTTCCTTTACGAAAAAAGTTCCCAAAACTAATAATTAGGCAACGCAACGCCAGCTACAGACAAAATCACGGCACCGTATGATAGTGCCCGTGGTCAGGGTCCCATACCTGGCGCCCACCGCCACCACCCTCAGTCGTAAACGTATAGGCAATAACGCCAACGATAGCGACCACCACGCCAATCAATGCGTATGTTCCCCAATGGGATCGGCTTTCAGATTTAACTCCACAGCACTGCTTGTACTTACGCCCACTACCACAGGGGCAGGGATCATTTCGACCGACTTTAGTGGCTGCCATAAGGAAAAATCAAAGGCCAGTATACTCCGCAGAACATGCCAACCGATACAAATCACAAAGCAGCCGCACTCGAAATCAATGACGC
>DTWD01000539.1 GCA_012963185.1 Acidobacteriota bacterium | reverse complement strand
TTTCCGGAAGTCCGTGGAAGTGGGACCATGCAGTTGATGGCCGAAGTGCAGGGTTCTTTTGACGAACCGATTCTTACGGGCGAGGCAAGAATCACGAATGGGCGTCTTCGACATTTTTCTCTTCCTCATTCACTGGATGCGTTGCAGGGCCGTGTCGTGTTCGAACCCGGAGGCATGCGGCTTGATGAATTGGCGGGTCAGTTTGCTGGTGGAGCGATGCAGTTCGGTGGTCGAATCGGTATGGAAGGTTACCGAATCGGAAATCTTGACGTCACGGCCAGTCTAGAGAATTCGGCGTTGCGGCTTGAAGATATTCGGTCCCGTGTCGATGCTGAGCTCACCTTGCGAGGATCGCCAGACGAGTTAATTCTTGGTGGTGTGATTAACGTGCAGGATGCGATTTGGCTTGAATTCTTTCAAGCGCAAGGAGGTTTTATTAACCTCTCTAGCTTGGTGTCTACGTCAGATAGGGACGCCGAGGTTACCATTCCTTTACGATATGACCTCCGTGTTTCTGCACCATCTACTCTGCGCATCTCCGATAATCGTGCCCAAATCGTTGCAAGTGCGGACGTCTCTATTGGTGGCACATATGACCAGCCCGCCTTACTTGGCAACGTCGAGCTAGAGCGCGGACAAATTTATTTTGAAGGTAACCGGTATCGCCTTACTCGAGGCAATGTCGGATTTTTGAATCCGACAGGGATTGACCCTTTTTTTGATGTCGAAGTTGAAACTGACATTCGTGTGCCAGGACAAACGTATCGGGTGACACTCGGTTTGAGTGGTACCTTCGACCGTCTTGATTCTCCTGCGCTCGAGTCAGACCCGCCGCTACAACAATTTGAGATTATCGGTTTACTGCTTGGTGACGTTCGTGACCCACAGCAAGCGGAGATTCGAACGCTGAGAGCTCGTGAAGCGTCGCAACAAGAACTTCTTCAGGCGGCAGGGGCTCGTCTGCTCACAAGTCCGATTTCTTCTGGTGTCGGCGGAGTTATGCAACGTTCGTTTGGTGTGGATACTTTTGAGATCGTTCCCTCACTGGACGATCCGGCCAGTCAGCAATCAACCCAACTCATTCCGACCGCTCGTGTGCTCATTGGTCGGCGCATATCTGAACGTGCGCACGTGACGTTTTCACGGGCGGTCAGCGGAAACAATCAGGATCTCATAGTTATCCTGGAGTACGACGCGACGGAACGATTGTCGTGGGTGTTGTCGCAGAACGAGGACCGTACGTATGCACTCGACTTTCGGGTCAGGCACGCCTTCTGATGCAATGGCGCTTGTTGGTCATTGTTGTCTGTCTCGTTTGTACGGCGAGTCCAGTTTCCGCTAGTTCCGATATCGATAGGTTCGTCGGTCAGCAGGTTGTCGAGGTTGCATTTGTATCCAATGGGATACAAATTCGGGATCCTGCAGTCTATGACTTGATTGAAACCGACGTCGGTGAACCGCTGACGATAAGCGAAGTGCGTGAGAGCTTAACGCATCTTTTTAGCCTCGGGCGGTATGGTGGTATCTCGGTGAATGCGTATGCGCGTGACGGCGGTGTTGCACTTTCCTACGATTTACAGATTTTTAGTGTTATTGACCGTTTCGAGTTTATCGGAAAGACCGAGTTGCCTGATGAAGACTTACGGCGCGAAGTTATCCGGAATCATGGCGAAATGTTTCCTGAGAATACGGCCGACTCTGTTATCGAGACGTTACGAATTTACCACGCTGAGCGTGGGTATCTCGATGCAATAGTTGAGGCCAACATTCGAAGGTCTCAGCGGGTCAATACACTCAGTATAACGATTAGAGCGGGTACTCGTGTTCGGGTCAACCGGTGGTTAATCACCGGTGTCGCATCAGCGTCGCTTAACAGCCGTCTTCGGGATCGACTAGGACTGGAAGATGGCGATTTCTATGATGGGTTAATTCTTGACCAAAGGCTCAGTGAATACGAGGCTGAGCTCCATGGGCTCAGGTACTACGAAGCACGCCTTTCTCATACGGTAGAGCGGCGGGACGATACGGCGGTCGATGTGCGGTTGACTATTTACCGTGGCCCGCGTATTAGCGTGAAGTTTGATGGGGATGAGGTGCCAAATGCGACTGTAGAAGATTTAGTTCCGGTTGCACGCGAAGCCAGCGTTGACGAAGACTTATTGGAAGATGCTGACCTTCTCATTGCCGATTACCTAAGGTTACTCGGGTACCGAGATGCTGAGGTAATGCATACGCGGAATGGCGTGGCTGACGAAATATCGATTATCTTTGAGGTTAATCGTGGTCCGCTCTACCGTGTGGCCGACGTGCGTATTCAAGGCAATGAAAACGTCTCAACAGACATACTACTGGCACTTGTAGAACTGCCCTCAGGAGAGCCTTTCGTTATCGGTAATCTTGACAGTGGACTTGCGGCAATTGAAGGGTTGTACCAGCAGCGTGGGTTCACGACTGTTCGTGCAAACAGTTCAAGTTTTGACGCAGTTTCCTTGTCTACTCAAGTTCCTGGCGAAGTCTGGCAAACGGTCAGCCTTGTAGTGGAAGAAGGACCCCGCATGACAGTCGGTTCTTTAGTATTTGAGGGTGTCAATGCATGGCCGTTGGAGCAACTTCGCGAGACGGTCGCCACTAGCGCTAGCGAGGTATTTTATGGCCTGCAAATTATTGATGACCGAGACGTACTTCTTCAGCTCTACCTCAACGATGGATATGAACAAGTTGTTATCGATGTTGATACGAGTTTCTCGGACGATCTCACTACGGCAGATGTGACATTCCGCATCACTGAAGGCCATCAGGTAATCGTTGACCATGTACTGATTGTTGGTAACGAGCAAGTCGACGCTGAAACAATTCGCCAAGAACTAACGATTGTTTCAGGGAACCCTCTCGGTCTTGATGATATTGCTGAGACCAGGCGTCGTCTGAACGCACTCGGGATGTTCCGCCGACTCGATATACGGGAGTTTAGTCATGGACGAGTTGAACGGCGCGACCTCATTATCGAGGTAGAGGAAGCCCCAGCGACTACTTTGGCGTATGGGGGTGGTCTTGAGGTGTCACAGCGGCTTCGGCGAGATGCGAGCTATGCACGCGGTTCGGCTGTCGAGCGAATTGAGTTCGCGCCACGTGGTTCTTTGCAGATTGGACGTCGAAACCTGTGGGGTAAAAATCGATCGATTAATTT
>DTWD01000538.1 GCA_012963185.1 Acidobacteriota bacterium | reverse complement strand
GAGTGGTCCAGTTATGCGTCGGATGTTGCGGGTTCAAAGTATTTGCCACTTGAACAGATCAATCAACGGACCGTCAGTGATCTTGCGATCGCCTGGCGTCAACCGGTTATTCCGGATGCCATTCGAGACGGCAGTACCGTACGCGGTCCTGTCGCAGCGCAGAACACGCCGCTCATGGCGGGCGGCTTGCTGTATGTCAGTACTGGCCTGGGGACTGTTGCGGCACTCGATCCGTCGACCGGTGACGTGGTTTGGAATGACGACGTCCCTGTCTTTTCTGGAAACGACAGCAATCGACGAGCACGACAGACTCGAGGCGTGGCGTACTGGACAGATGGTGAGGAGGCACGCGTCTTGGCGGCACGCGGCCCCAAACTCGTCGCGCTTAATGCACGAACCGGTGAACGGGTCCCTGATTTCGGTACCGATGGTGAAGTGGATCTTCGGGATGGATTGATACGGGATTTTCCAGACTACTACTACCTCTCGGCTCCTCTGGTCGTGAACGACATCGTGATTGTCGGTTCATTTGTACCAGACATTCTTAACAACCAGATGCCCGCGATGAAAGAATCGCCGCGGGGTGATGTCCGGGCGTACGATGTGCGTACGGGCGAGTTGCGTTGGACCTTCTACACCATTCCCAGAGACGGGGAGTTCGGTCTCGACACATGGGGAATTGATCCTGACAGCGACCAACCCTCGTGGGTCTACAGTGGCAACACGAACATGTGGGCGCATCCAACGGCCGACCCGGAACTGGGATATGTGTATCTTCCGTTATCGACTCCAAGCAGTGATTACTATGGCGGACATCGCCCTGGTGACAACCTGTTTGCAGAAAGTCTTGTATGCGTGGATATCGAAACGGGTGAGCGTGTCTGGCATTTCCAAGCGGTACACCATGGAGTGTGGGACTACGATTTCGCGTCATCAGCCAATCTCATTGATATCAACGTTGACGGGCGACTGATTAAAGCTGTCGCTATTGTTAGCAAGCAGGCATTTACGTATGTGTTTGATCGGGTCACGGGCGAGCCTGTCTGGCCCATTGAGGAACGATCGGTACCGCAGTCGGATGTGCTGGGGGAACGGCTGGCAGCGACACAGCCTTTTCCGACGAAACCTCCTCCGTTCGATCTCCAGGGTGTCACCCTTGATAGTCTGATTGACTTCACGCCAGGGCTTCGTGTTGAAGCCTTAGAGATTCTCGACCAGTTTGTCTGGGGGCCTATTTTTGCCCCGCCGACACTGATTGATCAGAGACCAGGAGGGAAACAGGGCACTGTCCTCAGTCCGGGTACCGCGGGTGGAGCGAGTTGGTCGGGTGCCGGCATCGATCCTGAAACAGGAATTCTCTATGTTCCTTCCGCGTACAGTCAGAACATTATTGGTCTGACCCCATCGGAGCACCCTCGTTCGGACGTCCGTTTTGCACGAGAGAAGTACACATCGGCTCCGGGGCCGCAGGGATTGTCGTTTTTTAAACCGCCCTATGGTCGTGTGACTGCGATTGACCTGAATACGGGTGATATCGTGTGGCAAAAGCCTAATGGGGAGGGACCTCGCGATCATCCTGCCATTCGTCATTTGGATCTGCCGTGGCTTGGCCAAGGGGGGCGCGCATCTGTTTTAGTCACACCAGACCTGTTATTTCTTGGTGAAGGTGCAAATGTT
>DTWD01000537.1 GCA_012963185.1 Acidobacteriota bacterium | reverse complement strand
GCATTTAATGCGCTGAGCCAAATGTGGCCAAGAATGAAAAAGGGACTCCATAAAAGTGGCGCACCAAAGGCATATTGCCGCGCGCCGTGTCCACCGAACGCGGTCTCATCGTTCGTAAAATCAAGATCCCAATCCATTACGAGCGATCGCACTTGAACAAAGTACGAGCGTCCATCTGACGCGGCGCGCTCAAAACCGATATGGAACAGCAAGAGTAAAGCCAGGAAGAAAAGAATAAACACGAGACCGTTGCCATCCAGTCGTGCGAACTGCCGTGTCATGACGCCGCGGGATGCAGGGCAGACGTGTTTCGAAAACTGACTTGTTACTAGAACGAGTACAAAAACTACCGTAAGCCAAACACTGAGTATTAGCGGATTGTCTCGATACAACCAGAGCAATGAGATGTGCCAAACGACCATACAGGCCAGTGAGAGGAGCGTGACTGTGAACCGTACGCCATAGATCGCCCAGCGTGGAGTCTGAGAAGTATCGTGAGTGGATTCAGAACGTTCAGCGGCCATGATTTCAGGATACGGTGAGTTCGGTGCGCTTCAGTGTCCATGAGATATGACTATGCTGGCGCGACGCATAACTCGTCGTGTACAGGAAAAAAGATGGATATAAAGGTTGTGATGCATGAGGCGACGAGTTCTTCGTTACCGGTAGGATGCTATTCACCATTGCTCTTCGAGCGAGGCTAATCGTTGACAGATATCGAAAGTATCAGTTGTTGTTATGTGCTCAGGGCGCGCGTTTGCGACCGCCGAACGGGAAAAAGACGCAGTTTTAAGAGCCTGGAACCATGGAATATCAGGTAATCCTGTTTGACGAAGTGCATGCACGAGTTTAAG
Source organism: Acidobacteriota bacterium (assembly GCA_012963185.1). The sequence goes on along the minus strand of DTWD01000537.1, from coordinate 2,285 downwards.
GGTACGAAAGGCATCGAACCAGTCTGTGAGCCATTTCTGTCGAATAGCGGCTGTTGGACTTTGCGCGGCGGCGGTCATGATGGCGTCCGGAGCACCAATAGCTTCCAGTGCTGTCCGAAGCCGCTGTTGATCGACGGAATCGAGGACTGATTCAGCGCGACAACGGACGGTTTCATACGCTGCGTTTACGCGCGTGCCATTAATAGCTTCTAACGAGTTACACCAAGTTTTAATCAGATCGAAAATCGTCGGGTCGTATATTTTATAAGTATCGCTGTTTCGGACGATTTCATTGGTTGCTTGGCCTGTGCCAAAGGGGACTCTTAGCGATGTTCTCGCCTGAATGGTCACGGGAGAACTGTTCGCTGTATGAAGTTGACCGACTTTCGCCAGTTTATTCAAGAGGTAGAAGTCTTCTCCGGCTTGTCTTTTTGGGACACCACGTACCGCGGCGTACGCCGTAGGTGTTACGGCGATGCAACTCCCAATCGTGTGGAAAGCATAAGGGGATCCTGCGTGCTGTAATCCTAAGACGTAGTACCGAAGGAATGCTTCATATTTTGCGTGGGCATCGTCGATCAGGGAGTGTCCGGATGATTTGTGAGAGAAGCGGTAAATTAATGCTGCGCACGCCGCTGGTACAGCAACATCAAAATAGTCGCTAGGCAGGCGAACGTCACAATCAGTCATATGGATAAGAGGACTTCTGTTAGTGCCGTCGCGGAGTGCGGTGAGTGCAAGGTCGCAGCCGATCTTTCGAGCTAAGCCAACACCTTGATTCGACGGCAACCGAAAACCGGTGCTGTTTCGATCGACGACAACCAGGTCAAAACCGCTAGCTCTGGTATGCCAGCAAGGCGTTTCGTTTTGGGTGTGTAATGGAACTGTTGGTCCGTGGTCACGAAGAGCATGGATTAATTCGGTATTACGTTTTTGCACGAGGGAATCGTGCGTGTCGGTAGCGTTGACGACGATAATGCAGAGGGCCCGCTGACCTTGTTCGCTAACCGTATCGAGGGCTGGCTGAATTCCTTCTAAGAGGGATATTGATTCGTCTTGTGCAGGAATAACTAACACGTGTTCAGTGTGGCACTGAAGCCGAGTACCCAACGCGGCCTCTGGTTCAGCATAGGTCTTCAGGTATTTTGCAATAACGTCTTTTTGAAAGGCCCGCATTAATCTTTCACTTCATGCTCTGTTAAGATGAACTTGCCATCGGTATGCATGGCCGGAAAGCCTGTTAAGTCGTCGGCTTTCAACCATATCATTTGCCAACTCATATGCAGCAACCTACGAGTTATGAACCAGGTCGTATCGTCGGTCTTACGGAGCACCCTTTTGCCTGGATGGTCTTGATAGGTCTCGTTTTGGGGATTGGCTATGCTGCATCGCCGTTGACAGTTTTATTTCTTGGGAGTGTAGTCGTTTTGTACTCTTGGGCAAGACGCGGCTTGTCCGTCCGTGAACGCCAATGGGTATTGGGATTACTTTTGTTTGCTATTGCTGCTCGACTCTTGTTGGTCGCGCTGTTGTTTTTGACCGCTGACCCACTTGAGACGAAAAGTTTTTTCTGGGATGGCGATGGGGTTTACCTGAAACAGCGTGCGGAGTGGATTAGAAATATTTGGCTCGGTATTGCCATTGATCCTTTGGATTATGACAGTGCCTTTTACCGAGGCTACGGATGGACAACGTATATCTACGTTATTGCGTATGTTCAATACTGGCTTGGTGAATCTCCGTACGGCATTCATCTATTGAATGTGTTTCTCTCCTTGTCAGTTGCTGTCGTGCTATATCGTCTGATTCGGTCGGCTTATGGAAAAACCGCCGCACTGATTGGATTGTCGCTGTCGCTATTTATCCCAACGCCACTACTGTGGTCCGTATCGGCGTTGAAGGAATCAGCCTATGTCTTTCTGATCATGTTAGGACTAGTTGGTGCTGTTGCAGCCATTCGTGGTCCGAACATGACGAGACGCATACTTGGACTTTGCGCCGTCATGATTTCGTTTGCGACGATTGATGGAGTGAGAGGCGGAGGGGAAATCATTCTGGGCGCCGGTATTACAGGTGGATTATTTGGTGCTGTTGTAACACGGCGCTTATGGGTCGCTGTTCTTGTCGTCGCGCTCCTCCCATTCATGGCTTATCGGCTGATTCAGAGTGAGGTGGTTTATTCCCGTCTCCAGTCGCAACTTCAAAGAGCGGCTGTGCTGCATGTCGGGCACGTTAAGACAGAAGGTAATGCGTATCAATTATTGGATGAGCGATTTTATGTAGAT
>DTWD01000536.1 GCA_012963185.1 Acidobacteriota bacterium | reverse complement strand
CGTTTCACGGCAACGTCGGGTATTCCATTGTGAATGGGTCTGGTAGCGGAATCTCGCTCACCCTACCACCTACCAAATCATCAAGTGCAAAATCTGGGTTGTCAGGGTCTCCGGCCTCAATTGTCTCCCGATCACCCACGATCAGAACGACCAATTCTTCAGGATCGAGATACTCTCGAGCGACCCGCAAGACATCATCACCACTCACACTACTGATGCGATCACGATAGGTCGTCAGATAAGACGGGTCTCGCCCCGTGTACTCATCGTTCGCAAATAGACCAGCCGTTGACGACGCGCTGGAGAAGTTTCGACTAAACGTATCGACAAAAGAAGCCTTTGATGTACGTAATTCTGCTTCCGACACTACGCCTGCCCGCATCTTGTCAATTTCTTCAAGAACGATTGCAGCGGCGCGCACAACCGTTTCACTCCGTGATTGATAACTAACGCGGAACGCGCCTGGGTAATACGTACCCAGCCCAAACGATGAGTATGCACTGTAGGCAAGCCCCTCGTCCGACCGTATCCGTGTCATGAGACGCGCCGCAAAACCGCCACCTCCGAGAATGTCGTTCATCACCATTAACGCATAACGATCTGGATTGTCGCGCATAGACCCAAGGTGACCAATCACAACGCGCCCCTGGTTCACATCAGGTTTATCAACCAGGTAAACACCTGGATCGAGTTCATGGTTTGGTGCCGGAACGGGGGTTGACACCGGTGTGCGCGCTGGCCAATCCGACATTAACGCTTCAAGCTTCGGACCAATGACATCCGCCTCGACATCACCTGACACCGAAAAAATAAAGTTTCCGGGATGGTAGTACTCCTGATGAAAAGCCACCAGATCATCACGTGTTATGGATTCAAGGCCGGCACGCGTGGTTGGGGCAGTCGTGAAGTGAGCATCGCCCCGAAGTAAGCGACGCCACTCTCGCATCTCAATACTCTGGGTACTGTCATTCCGTTGCTCCATTTGCCGGACACCCTGACTTTTCGCCAACTCAAGACGCGCCTGATCGAAACGAGGGTACCGGAGCATGTCGAACAGCAGAGTAAGTGATGCATCCAAGTCCTTCGTTAAGCTATTCACGCTCGCCCTACCGGATGATTCGCCAATTGCGCTGCCAATATCAGCGGCAAGAAACGCGATCTCTTCGTCGTAGTCAGATGGCGTCAAACGCTCGGTGCCCCCGGCACGCATCTGGCTCCCGGTCAAGGCAGCCACTCCAGGTTTTCCGGCCGGATCAAGGTAGCCACCAGTCCGAACAAGAACAGAAACGGTCACCAGAGGAAGCGAGCGATCAGGCACCACGTACATCACAACACCGTTGTTTAATTCGTGCCGATGCGATGCAGCTTCAGGCGGATCAAACGTTAAGCCATCAAACGTCAACTCACGAGGGTGGGTCGGGATCGTTTGAGCCTGAAGGTCTTGCAATGGACTCAGCCCGATTCCGAAAAGCCCGACCACAAACAACACAACTACATGCGTCCTCACACCATTACTCATTACTGGCCACCTTCAAGTTCTTCCAGCCGCTGTTGAGTCACGGCAATCATCGCCTGTGCAGCATCCCGTGCATCGGGTGGTGCCTGACCCATCATCTGTTCAGCTTGCCCAAGAAATTGCGTCAGTTGCTGCGCATCCATCTGACTGATCATGGTGCGCATCTGACGAACTTGTTGCTGCTCCTCATCACTTAAGCCTTCCAACTAAGGGGTCCGCCTCAGCCTCTTCGCCTTCCGTCCGGTAGTAAATCGCCACCGCACGACTCTCCGGCGTAAAGTAGGTATTTGCAACACGCATAATGTCTTCCGGTGTCACCGCGTCGTACAGTGCTGGATCCGTATTAATGTGTTCCCAACCGCGATTACCCTCGCGAATGAGCAACTGCATCATCAACCCATAATTACTGCGTAAGTCTCTGAAGGTCCCGGCGGCATTCTGATTCTTCACCTTTTGCAGTTCGCGCTCCGGTACTAGCTCTTGCTTGAGACGGTTAAGTTCAGCGTAGATAGCTAACTCGACCTCTTCGGGGGTGGTCCCCTGCGTTGCAGTGCCGCGTAATTCAAACAGCCCCTCGTATTTGTATCCGGATTGACCACCAAACGCGGAGGTCGCAACCTCCTGCTCCTCAACAAGCGCTTTGTACAAACGTCCTGTGCGTCCATTAAGTAACTGACCAAGCACAACGAGTGGCGGCTCGTCGACATGGCCATCACGCACTGAGTGATACCGGATGGAT
>DTWD01000535.1 GCA_012963185.1 Acidobacteriota bacterium | reverse complement strand
GTGTCGCAACATCGATCGCCAAAGCCACATCAAAATGGCTATGGGCATCAATTTTAAGGTCGATGTCAGGCCCGATGGCCGTGCGCATGGCTTCGATACAGTGAACGCCAAGTTCGGTGGCTGCTTCGACTTCCGCACGTGGTTGATCGAGTGAAGGGAACCCGTCAAATGGCGCAGCCTTGATCGCTCGAAACCCATCAGCGACAGCTTGCTGAGCGCTTATCGCAAAACCATTTGGACTCCGGTCGGTAGTGGCTCGATTGATATTGGCATAGACGGGCAATTCGTCACGTAGCCTGCCGCCGACAAGGTCGTAGACAGGTGCGCCAAGTGATTTTCCAACCAGATCCCATTGAGCTTGCTCGATCGCGCTGAAAGCCGTTGCCTGTTGGCGATTTCCCGTACTTGCGGTTGCCCATCCTGCCTGTCGGTATCGTTCGATTTCGAATGGCGAGCGATCGCGGACAAGATTGAAAAATCCTGAGAGTTCCGGGAGGTTGAGCCTCCGGTTTACCGAAGCTTCTCCCAGTCCGGTTTGTCCGTCGTTTGTCGTTAAGCGCACGAAAATCCAATTAGTACGCATGGTCGCACGCACACCGATCACTTCCATTTCAGTGATTCGCAATCCCAATTCTGCTTGTCCTAATGGAAGTACGGTCGCGGTTTCGGCGGATAAGGATGGAATCACAGTCAATGCGGGGAGAGTGCGGAAAAAATCTCGGCGGCTAAAGAGAGCGCTCACGACTGGGTCTCCATCTAAGGGCATTGTATGACGGCTTACCTTTTTTGAAATAGTGCTATGTCGGTTTCTGGAAAGTCGACATTACTGTTCCAGCGGTTGGCGATCCAAGTGAATGTTTCGGGACTATAGAGACAGACATGTGTCGAATCGCGCACATATCGTGATGCCGCAAATGACGGGATACTCGACACCCACTTAGTCATAATTGCCAGCCATCCTCCTGGTTTCAACACGTGGAAGAGACGGTCGAATTCATTTACCGGTTGATGCAGATGTTCGACGACTTCAGTCGCGGTGACGAAATCGTACTGGTTTGTCCACACGGTGTCATAGGGAGCGTAGTAGACATCATAGAGTTCAACCGTCATCCCGGATTCCTGCAGCATGTTTGCGAGTGCGGGACCTGGCCCACACCCAAAGTCGAGTCCAATGGAACCAGGCCTGAGACGTTCCAGTAGCGGTGTCGCTAGTTGTTGAAGGAATGCTCGATAGCGTTCATCGGAAGGATCGTTTTGGTGTTGGTCATACCGCTCCTTTTCAGTGCCGGCGTTCGGATAGTCTGATGGTGCGACGAAAACGAGCGAACAATTCGCGCATTGCCAGAACTGACGATGGGGGTGAGGACGGTACATGGATATGCCGATGTGGTTGCACAAGGGACAGGTCATCGCCGGTGACTCGCGCTTGTTGCGGGTGCTGTTCTCTGTCGATCCTTGATCAAGCGCTCAGGTTACCTAGGCTTCATAGGAAGGTTGGTGGTGGAGGCCGTAACTAACTTAGTGACTCATCGAATGCAGGATCACGTTGATACCCAAGGCGTAACCGTCTGGCGAGAATTGGTCAAAGAACCGTGGGTCGTCGGCCTCTCGCTCCCACGCATCAGCAACATCGGTATTGTGGGTCATGATGACCAAAAATCGGCCGTGCTCGTCGCTGATGGCACGAAAATGAGCCACGTCGCTGTTACGACCTCGTTCAGAGGTCGTTCGTCCCCCAGAACGGTACCAGAATTGAATCGATGTTATTTGTGGTACTTTCTCAACGGTTGTCAGTGTCCGAAAAACAGGATGATCAAGTGGTACGTCCCGAATTGGGTACTGCGATGGTGGTAAGACGCGTCCGATTTCACTTGTCCAGTGTTCCCAGGCTCGTGGGCCCCAGAAATCATCGACCCAGAGAGTTCCTCCTTTTAGCAGATACTCGCGAAGCCGCACGGCCTCAGCGCCAGTAATCCCAATCGTACCGACGTCGGACGCCATAATGAATGGGCATTGAAATAGCTCGTCGTCTGT
>DTWD01000534.1 GCA_012963185.1 Acidobacteriota bacterium | reverse complement strand
AGCCCCCGGTTCGCCAGAAAAGAGGCCTGCTAAGAGGCGGCTGCGGATTCTGCAATGCGTACTCGAGAACGTTGACCCCATCGATGATCCGGTCTTGCGGTAGCTTTACGCCTGCCGCTGCAAGTGCAGTGGAAAAGATATCGACGTGCGCGACCGCTGAATCGTACCGACCCCCGGCGGGGATCTTCGCCGGCCAACGAATAAAGTACGGGGTATGAATACCGCCCTCGAAAAACGTGATCTTCCAACCACGGTAGGGTTTGTTCAGATCAGGTAGACCGACATAACTGGCTCCGCCGTTGTCGCTGGTGAAAATAACGACCGTGTTATCGGAAAGGCCATGGCTCTCAAGTGCCTCTAGCACGTCCCCAATACCGCGGTCCAACCCACGAATCATGGCGGCATAGGTCCGCTCGGTATGATCGGCGATGTGATGGAGCGCATCATAATCGTCCTTTTCTGCCTGCAACGGTGTGTGGGGGGCGTTGTAGGCGAGATAGAGAAAGAATGGTCGATTACGATTGGCCTCGATGACACGAACGGCCTGACGGCTGAGGTAATCCGTCATGTGTGAATCTGGTTTGAAACGATCACCGTCGTTGAATCTCACTGCATACTTCAGATTAGCCCACAGAAACTTATCGATGGGATCGAAGTCCTGCTTCGAGTTGACTACCTGAGAATCGCCTTCCTCCATGAACATCGCGCCGCCGGGGAGGAAGCCAAGAAATTCATCGAATCCCTGTTCGGTTGGCGTCATGCCTTTGCCCCCACCCAAGTGCCATTTACCCAGTGCGACCGAGTGATAGCCCCTCTGGTCTAGCATTTCGGGCAACGTAAGCTCTGAGCCCGGTAGCCCTAGCTCATCTGACGGCGGGTAGTCCACGGCATTTTCAGCGATGTAGCCCTCACCTGCGACCAGCTGGGCGAATTCAGGCGTTGCGGGAGTGAATTCGAACCCCACTCGAGTCGCGAATCGTCCCGTCAGAAGTGCTGCGCGCGAGGGTGCGCAGGTGCCATTGCCCGTATAACCGTTGGTGAAATGAAGGCCTTCGTTGGCGATCGAGTTGATGCTCGGCGTAGGCACGCTACCCCCAGCGATTCCGCCCCGGTAAAACGTGATGTCGTTGAATCCGAGATCGTCTGCCACAATCAGCACGATGTTTGGCGGCCGGGAGTGTCCCGATGATTCCGCGGGCCCCTGTTGCCATGTAACTGGCTGGTTCTCGCCGACTGGATCTGCAATAGCAGAAATAATACCCGGAACGTAATACCAGTACTGGGAGAAAAGATAGCCGCCGATTGCAGCGACAATGGCAAGTCCGATCAGAAAGTTTCTCATGCGCTACCTTTGGAATTGTGTCCTGCGATTTAGATCGATGATGCCCTTACGACTTGACGGGGGCACCTGCGATGTCTTGGTCGGTTGCCACGCTCAGATCATACTGCAAAGAGGCCAGGACCCAGCCTGCAACTTGCATGTATGGCTAAAGACGACGTCGTCTTGTCTAAGATGGTGAGAATTAGGCTGTATCGAACCAAGAAAAATAGATGCCTTTGCGCCAAAATTTCCTCAGTCTTCACCCTTAATCCATCCTTTTTCATTGCTCCTCCATCGAATGAGAGTTCAATTGGTCCGTCATCATTGAGTCTATTAGGAGGATCACGCCCCTGTTGGTATAGCAAGTTTTATGCAATGAAACTTTCCCACGCCACCTCAAGAATTCCAGTGACCCTGCCAGCTGTGTTTGAAAGTGGCTAACCTGTGTAGGGGCGATGTCTGCCGAACTCGCCCTCTACCAACCCTGTTAGCATCTGCCCTCGGTGAGCAACAGTTCATCTAGGAAATCCGGGAGGGCAATGGATACATTTCTCGGTCAAAGATCGTGCGCACAAGAAATTCGCCGTATACCCTTCGCTTCT
>DTWD01000533.1 GCA_012963185.1 Acidobacteriota bacterium | reverse complement strand
TAAGGCGCGGGATTTTGGTTCCCGTATTCGAAGGTTCGAATCCTTCCGCCCCAGCCATTTGTGAAGGAAGAAAGACTTGTGCCGACGCACAATGGAGACCTGAAGATCTTTTCTGGAAGTGCTCATCCTGAGCTGGCGCGTGAGATTGCTGACGGACTTGGAGCCTCGGTCGGACGTGCCGCGCTTCGGCGGTTCTCAGATACGGAAGTTTCTTTTCAAATTGACGAGAACATTCGGGGCACTGATGTGTTTGTTGTACAACCAACGTGCACTCCGGTGGACGAGCATTTGGTCGAGTTGTGCGTCATGATTGATGCATTCAGACGGTCATCTGCGGCCCGGATTACAGCGGTCTTGCCGTATTATGGTTACGCGCGTCAGGACCGAAAGGACAAGCCAAGAGTACCCATATCCGCAAAATTGGTTGCGAACCTTTTGGGAGCTGCTGGTACGAATCGAGTATTAACCATGGATCTTCACAAGGCCCAGATTCAGGGGTTTTTTGATATTCCGGTTGACCATCTTTTTGCGGCTCCTGTTTTCATTAACTATTTGTCGCGTGCGGAGCTCAGCCAAGACCTCACGATTGTGTCACCTGATGCGGGTGGTGTGGAGCGCGCTCGGGCATATGCAAAACGACTTAATGCCGACCTCGCGATTATTGACAAACGACGATCTGGGGATGGGCATGCGGAGGTGATGCATGTGGTCGGGCAGGTGAAAGACCGGGTCTGTATTCTTCAAGATGACATTGTTGATACTGCTGGCACACTTCAGCAGGCTTCTCAGGCGCTCAAAGATAGCGGCGCAGCAAGTGTTATGGCTTGTGCGGTTCATGGCGTGTTGTCCGGACCTGCTTTTCAGCGCATTGAAGACTCTGTGTTGGAGAAACTCATCGTAACTAACACGATTCCCCTACGTGACGAGTTTACTAGGTCAGGTAAGGTTCAGGTTCTGTCTGTGGCGAACCTGCTTGGAAAAGCGATTCAAAGTATTCATCAGGAGACTTCGGTGTCTTCGTTGTTTGTTTAGACGAGTTATTAAATAAGGGTCTATAGAGGGCGAGACGTATGCAAGCTTCACTGGTAGCGACTAAAAGAGAAACACGCGGAAAAAATGAGGCGCGTAGAATGCGCGTAGCCGGTCATATTCCAGCCGTGGTTTACGGAGGCTCGGTAAAAGAATCTGTGTCGGTTTCTGTTGATCCGAAAGAAACACTTCGAATTCTTCATTCCGACTCTGGAGTCAATACATTGATCGACCTTGAGTTGGCGGGTGGTGATTCCGGTCAGGTACTGGTCAAAGATTTTCAATTAGACCCGGTTTCAAGTGAACTACTGCATGTTGATTTTTATCGGTTAGCAATGGACAAAGTCATTACTGTTCTTGTGCCGGTGACGCTGATCGGTGAAGCCATGGGTGTCAAGCAGCAGGGTGGTTTATTGGACTTTGTGAACCGTGAAATTCAGATCGAATGTATGCCGTCCGAAATTCCTGAGAATGTTAAAGTCGATGTTCAGGAGCTCAGTATAGGTGATGGCGTGCGTGTTCGAGATGTTGTTGAGGGCGTCACCTGGAAACCAATCAGTGAGCTTGACACCTTACTTGTTCATGTAACGCCGCCGATGGTTGAAGAGGAACCTGAAGAAGAAGAGGTTTTAGTTGAAGGAGAGGCTGTGTCAGAGGCTGGTGGCGAGCCTGAGGCTGAAAAGAAGGCTGACGAGGGTGCCGCCAGTGACGGAGACAAGTAGCTTCTAGGCGCGTAGCGCGTACTTCTTGCGGGGGCGGCGTGAAGTTAATTGTCGGGCTCGGCAATCCAGGAGACAGGTATCGCGGAACGAGGCACAACGTCGGGTTTGATGTTGTCGACCTTGCGGCGAAGCGTCTCGGATTAGTATTTGAATCGTGCGCGGTTGATGCCTTGTTGGCCAAACAGCGAGGACCTGGGGCGACTGTGATGCTGGCCAAGCCAACAACGTATATGAATTTGAGCGGAATTGCTGTGCGGGATCTGTGCCACTACTACCGGGTTGACCAGGAGGAGTTACTAGTTGTTGCGGACGATGTTAATCTGCCACTCGGGAAGCTGCGTGCAAGGCGGCACGGTTCAGATGGTGGCCATAACGGATTTGGTTCGATTATCGAAGTGTTGAGTACAGCCAAATTTGATCGCTTACGGCTCGGGGTAGGACGAGGAGATGATCGATCTGACCTCGTCGACTACGTGTTGGACCGATTCAGTCAGGAAGAACGCAAAGAGATAGATTGTGCGATTGAACAAGCGGCTTTTGCAATTGACGTGTTCGTGGAGCACGGTACTGATACGATGATGGAGCAGTTTAACGGGGGAGAATCCCCGGATTCGTCTAAATAGCTGATTGCTATTACTCCTTGTCGCTGTTTGTGGCGGCCGTCGAGTCCGAAAGGAGACCGATGAGCGATTCACGACAATACGAGTTGCTTTACGTCGTTAGTCCGGTAGTAACAGAGGACGGCGTTACGGAGTTGCATGCCCGAATCGAAGAAATTGTGCAGCAACTCGGTGGGAGCATTGAACAAACTGATAATTGGGGACGTCGGCGTTTGGCGTACAAAATTAATCGCCATCGTGAAGGTACTTATGTGTTTGAGCTGATAAATGCATCGGGGTCGATACTTTCAGAGTTAGACCGTCGTCTTCGCGTGATGGATGAGCTGCTGAGACATTTAATCGTTCGGGTCGATGAAGATCTACGGAAGGCAGCCCGTGCGAAAGTGCGACGAGAAGCGAAGAATCGAACAACTAAGAGTGTTGGTAGTGTGAGCGGTCCTGCCGCTGTTCAGCCATCGGAAGAGACTAGTGATGTTCCGTCTGTCTCTGCTGTAGAAGCACCGGAGTTGACAACGGGGGTGAAGGAATGAGTCCTGGAAGGCGACCAACGCAGGATGGATCAGATCATGGGGGCGCAAAAAGAGATGGTGCGAGGCGCGGCGGTGCTGGTGCTGGTGGCGGCGGGATGCGTCGTCGGAAAGTTTGCCGATTCTGTGTCGATAAAATCGATTATATCGACTATAAAGACGTGCGTGTCTTGATGATGGCGATTCCTGAACGTGGCAAGATTCAGCCTCGACGATTGTCAGGAACGTGCGCAAAACACCAACGCAAATTGACAACGGCGGTAAAACGTGCGCGGCAGCTGGCGTTAATCCCCTTCACGACCGATTAACCCGACTGAACGAGGTTGCTATGGAAGTCATCCTACGCGAAACAATCGATAACCTGGGTAGACGAGGTGAGATTGTCGATGTTAAAAGAGGATACGCGCGTAATTTTTTATTGCCACAGAAAATAGCATTGCCTGTGACCGATGCGAATAAGCGACAGGTGGAGCGTGAGCGTGAGACGGTAGAGTTACGTGAGTCAGAGGAACGCCAGGTTGAAGAGGATCACGCAAAACGCTTGCAATCAGTCGAGTGTGTAATAGCTCGGCGTGTGGGCGAAACAAATACGCTATATGGTTCGGTGACAACAGCAGACATTTCAGAGTTCTATGAGAAACAACAGATTGTTGTTGACAAACGGAAGATTCAACTCAGCGAGCCACTTAAAGAACTTGGGGAATTTCAGGTTGCCATACGGTTGCACCGAGATGTAACGGCTGAGATTACCGTAAAGGTGGTTAACGAATCTGCAAGCACTACTGACGAGCCTGAACAAGCACCAACGTCATCAGAGTAGAGTAGGTCGCGTCAACCCTTGAGAGGGGTGCAGTTATAGAGGGGCATGAGTCGCGATATGGTCCAGCAAGTCACTGTTCCTTCTGAAAAAACG
>DTWD01000532.1 GCA_012963185.1 Acidobacteriota bacterium | reverse complement strand
GTGAGCTGGCTTCCGCGATACTGCAACTCGGTCCAATTCTCCGCGCGAAACCAAAAACAGGTATCAAGCGGACTGCAGGAGCTCAGGTATACTCCGACGGTGCCGATTCCGGTGGATGTAACTGCCACTGTACTTGCCAACCACAGGTTGTCAGACACGGACAACATACTCGAGCTGCAAGCTCCTGAAATCGCTCGTCATAGTCGACCCGGTCAATTCGTCATGGTTAAACGCGCGATTGGCCGTGAACCGCTTCTTCGTCGTCCATTCTCTGTATTCGAGGTTATCCGTGATAGCGACGGTACGGTGACAGGACTTTCACTACTCAGTAAACGGGTTGGAGTCGTCACACGGGATCTTTTTGCCGTCGAACCCGGTGAACACATCCAGTGCCTCGGTCCACTTGGTTCGCCATTCACAATCGTAGAACCACCCATGCAAGGTTGGATGGTCGCCGGTGGCGTCGGGCTTGCGCCTTTCGCAACACTTACGGAACAACTCCGAGAACGCGGAGTCTCTACAACACTCTTCTACGGCGGTCGCTCTGCCTCAGACCTCTATCACATCCCTTTCTTTGAACAGCACGGTGTCCGTGTCATTCTTTCGACTGAAGATGGAACCATTGGAGAACAGGGTTACATTACCGAGCCTTTGACCCGTGAACTCGCGAACCTTGGCGAGCAGCGGGTCATGGTTTATGCGTGTGGCCCAACACCAATGATGCGTGCTGTTAGTAAACTAACCGCGCAGACTGGGGTTACTACTGAGGTATCACTCGAACAGATGATGGGCTGTGGTCTTGGTGGTTGCTACAGTTGTGTCGTACAAGTCGTTAACGCCGGAAACCATTACGTACGGTCCTGTCTCGAAGGACCAGTATTTAATAGTGAGCAATTAAATTGGGCCGACCTGACCTGACAACTCAGATCGGCGCGCTGAAGCTTTCCACCCCACTCATTGCTGCGAGTGGATGTTTCGGTTATGGCGTCGAATACTCGGATCTCGTCGACCTATCAACTCTTGGTGGTATTAGCGTCAAAGGTCTTTTTCTTGAGCCACGCGAAGGACATCCTCCGGCACGCATCATCGAAACACCTAGCGGCTTGCTCAATGCTATTGGACTGCAGGGTATTGGTGTTCGCCAATTCATCGAAGACAAATTACCCCTACTGCGCGACAAACACGCTGTCGTTATTGTCAATATCTGTGGATCGAGCGTTGATGAGTACGCAGAAGTCGCGCGCATCTTATCTGACGCTGACGGCATCGCTGCGATTGAAATAAATATTTCGTGCCCCAACATCAAAGAGGGTGGCATCACCTTCGGTTGTAATGCGCTCGGAACAAGCGAAGTTGTTCGCGCGGTACGCAGCACGACCAACCTACCGATTTTTCCGAAACTGAGCCCTAATGTCACCGATATTGCGAGTATCGCAAGAGCAGCCGAAGAAGCAGGCGCCGATGCAGTCTCTTTAGTGAATACCTTTCTAGCAATGTCAATTGACGTCGAAACACGCCGGCCACAACTATCAAACATCTTTGGTGGCCTGAGCGGGCCTGCTATTAGACCGATCGCCGTGCGCATGGTGTACGAGTGTTCGTCCGCAATAAATATTCCGGTCATTGGTATGGGAGGAATTTGCACAGCGCGAGATGTCATCGAATTTCTGATCGCCGGCGCAAGTGCAGTGCAGGTTGGAACCGCCAATTTTGAAGACCCTATGATCTGGCCAAAACTACAAGAAGGGCTCGTCAGTTACCTTGAACGTCACAAGTGCAACACCGTAAAAGACCTCGTCGGTACTCTTGACCTATCTGATCGGAACACTGAATGGACAAGCTCCTAATCGCTCTTGACGTGGATACCGGTCGAGACGCACTCGACTTAGCAGATAGTCTCCGAGATTTGGCTGGTGGATTTAAGATCGGTAGCCGGCTCTTTACGAACGAAGGACCAGCTTTAGTACGCACCTTAGTCGAACAAGGAAACCGCGTTTTTCTAGATTTGAAGTATCACGACATCCCGTCCGTTGTTGGTAGTGCTCTTCGTGCAGCGTCTGCTCTTGGTGTGTGGATGGCGACGATTCATACGGCTGGTGGCGTTGCGATGATGCGTGCGGCCAAGGAGTCCGCCGGTGATAAAGGAACACTCGTTGTCGGCGTGACCGTACTTACAAGTTTTAGCCAAACCGCTCTCGAGACTATCGGTGTTCAGCGCCCACTCGAAGATCAAGTCGATGTTATGGCCAAGCTAGCTGCCGAGGCAGAAATTGACGGTGTAGTGGCATCTCCGCTTGAACTTCCCCGCCTCCGAAAACAACGAGGCTCTGACTTCATAATTGTCACGCCTGGTATCCGAAAACACGCGCATCACGACGATCAAACTCGTACGCTCAGCGCCCAGGAAGCGATTCAGGCTGGCGCCAGCTACCTCGTTGTTGGACGACCGATTATTGAGGCAAAAGATCCCCGAAAAGCCGCGGAAGTTATCTGCGAAGAAATGGCCAGCGCATGATCTGCCTGCGATTGTTAACCCGTCCTGGGTGTCACTTATGTGATGAAATGAAGAAACTTCTCAACCAGTTATCCTCAGAAATAGACGTCTCTGTCGAAGAAGTGGACATCACCGGAAACAAAACCCTCGAAAGGCAGTTTGGATCGGAAATACCGGTATTGATGCATAAACATGAAGTCGTAGCCAAAGTTCGAACATCGAAGGCTTTACTGCTCGAACAACTCCGTACGACTACTGCATAGGAACCAAAACAAAACGGGCGCATGCTCCTGCATGCGCCCGCGATGATCCCTATTATCTTCTCGATTCGAGCGAGAAGCGTTGTTAAATAATTAATTACTTCGCAGTCACCACGAACTGACCACGCCGATTTCTCGACCAACAACCTTCATGACTGTCACTACAAAATGGCGATTCCTCACCCCGACTGACAGTGGTAACTCGGTTACCGGGAATGCCCAGGCTGACCAGATAGTCGCGAACGGCAGCTGCTCGAGAATCTCCGAGACCTAAATTGTACTCGTTCGTTCCCCGCTCATCGCAATGCCCCTCCACACGGATTCGTGTCGACGGCCACTTTTGCATCCACTCCGCATTCCGCTGAAGAATGGAACGCCCCTCTGGCAATATTTCAGCCGCATCGTAGTCAAAAAACACTGGATCCATAGGTGACGTGCTGTTGAGCTCGTCTAATGACATACGCTCAAACAACTCCTCCTCACTTAACGGCCCCGGTGGTGGTGGCGGCGGCGGTGG
>DTWD01000531.1 GCA_012963185.1 Acidobacteriota bacterium | reverse complement strand
CGGGCTCGATCCTGGTGACCTTGGAGGACAACCACTGGATGGGACCCGAGTGCTTCGGCGACTTCAGCATCGTGATCAGTATCGCCGATAAACAGGGTTTGGGATGAATCGATGGCATGGTGGCTGAGAAGATCGATCCCCCTATCGGTCTTGGTCTTGCCATGTCGGTCCGGGAGCCCGTAAACGGCCTTGAAAAAGGGCTCGAGCTGGTGTATTCGAACCCACGATTCGAGCATGGTCTGCTCTGCTGCGGACAGGATGAACTGGGCGACATTCCATCGCTGGAAGAACTCGAGCAATTCGAGCACGCCGTCGTTCAGTGAACACGCACCCACGCCGGCCAGATACACCTCGTGAAACTCGTCGGAGACGCCGGCGAGGACATCGACGGACAGGTCAAAGCCGATTCTTTCGTAGTATTCGGATATTGGAAATCCGAAGACCCGCCGATGTGTGGATACGTCGAGATCCGGCAAGTTTCTTACGCGGAGGACCTTACTGATCGACGCGGCTGCCAGGGCGACGTCGTCGAGTATGGTGCCATTGAAGTCCCAGATCACTGAATCCAGGCGATTCGTAAGCTGCCTGCTATCGAGACCGCTCTCGATCTCTCCGTCGATCGCCAGTGACACGGCCCCTGTCTCCTCAGAAACTATAAGTGCAACAGCATCTGATTCTTCGGTCAAACCTATAGCCGCTCGATGCCGTGTTCCCAAATGAGTACTCTGAGCATTCACCGTCAGCGGGAGAAAACACGAAGCAGCAGCCACACGATTTTCCTGAATGACTACCGCACCATCATGTAATGGCGACTCAGGCTGAAACACACTAACTAACAAATCGTACGTCACACGCGCATCGAGATAAATCCCACTATCAACATACGTACGAAGACCAATATCTCGCTCAATAGCGATCAATGCGCCCACCTTTCGCTCAGCAAGCATGCCCGCTGCTGTTACGACCTCTTCAACCATCTCGTCCGTGGTAGCCCTACGGGTAAAGTGCCGAAACAACGAAGCCCTACCAAGTCGAGACAACACCCGCCGAAGGTCGGCCTGAAACAATACGATCGCCGCAAACACCACATAGCTCAGCAAATTCCCGACAAACCAATTAACAGTCCGAAGCATGACCACTTCTGACAAGTAGTACATCGTTATAACTAAGCCTGCTCCTATACCAATTTGCACAGCCCGTGTATGGCGTATTAACTTTAGAAATTCGTACGCGATAAACGCAACGACGAAAATATCGAGCGCATCACGCCATCCAAACCGAATTCCGCTAAACGCGTTTAATAGACTGTCTAACACTCTCGTTCCAAATTCGCCTGCCTCTCAACTGAGACTGACCTAAGGGTATCCACCACACGTACCACATCGCGATGTGCCGAAACATCATGAACTCTAATGATATGAGCCCCAAGAAATGCTGCGACAGCGACCGCTCCTGCCGTTCCCCACTCACGATTATCGGGAGAACGAGCACCAAGCATTGACTCCAGAAACGATTTCCGAGAAGCCCCTACTAAAATGGGCCGATCAAGCGAGCTTAAACACGGTAAGTCAGCCAAAACGACCGTTGACTGACGAGCATGTTTAGCAAACCCTAGCCCAGGGTCAACCACTATCTTCTCCCGAGAGATACCCGCATCTACAGCTCTGTCAATGGCAATGCGAAGTTCCGCTACTATTTCTTCGCCAATATTTTGATAGGAGGCCTCGCGATACATTTGCTGAGACCGGCCGCGATTATGCATTAGGACGACCGGCACACCGCGCTTGGCAATTACTGAGGCCAGCGACGGATCATAAGAAAGACCAGAGATGTCATTAACTATGACCGCTCCAAGATCAATAGCGGCCTCCGCCACAGATCCTTTGTAGGTATCGATGGAGACCGGTACGCTGACCCGTTTACTAAGCTGGTCAATAACTGGAATGACGCGCCGCAGTTCCTCATCGACCGAAAGCGGCAATGCCCCAGGACGAGTAGATTCGCCTCCGATATCCAGAATGTCTGCACCGGCATCTTCAAGCTCAAGTGCCCGGTCAATAGCTCGTTCTGGAAGAAAACAATCCCCACCATCGGCAAACGAATCTGGTGTCACGTTGATAATCCCCATGACACGAGTACATTCACCAAGCTCGAGTGTCGTTCCTCCCGGCATCGAGAGCGAGTAGGATTTACGTAGCGCCATCATGGAACCACAAGCCCGCCGAGTAATTGCGGGAGTTCTTGACCCAGTGAGCCTCAGCGTCAGCTAGTTTGAACTATTCCTGCGGAACAGCTTTATCGAGCGAAGGCACCGGTGGCACGATGGTTGACTGCTCGTCGTTCTCCACCGACGCAGTCCCCGTCGGCGAAGAAGACCCCGTTGTCAAATCGGGCAAAGGATCTTCAATAGGAAGCCCCTTTGCGATTCGTTTAACCTGCTCACCATCGAGAACCTCTCTG
>DTWD01000530.1 GCA_012963185.1 Acidobacteriota bacterium | reverse complement strand
TCCAGATTATTGGCGTGATGTCGTCAAAGGGTGCAGGACAATTCGGCGAGGACCAAGACGACGTTGTCTTTATCCCATACTCTACGGTGAACAAGAAATTACGCGGTCGGGATGGTACAAACATTTCACAAATTGACATCTCGGCAGCATCTGCAGACTCCATCGATGTTGTTGCGGGCCAAATCGCCGACACCTTGCGTGAAGAGCATGCGCTCGGACCCGGAGAAGACAACGATTTCATGGTGAGGACGCAAGAAGACCTCATCCGTATCATTAGTCAAACAACTCAAACGATGACGGGACTGTTGGCGAGTATCGCCGGTGTTTCTCTCATCGTGGGCGGAATTGGAATTATGAACATTATGCTCGTGTCGGTAACCGAGAGAACACGTGAAATTGGGCTCCGTATGGCCGTTGGCGCGAAAAGCCAGGATGTTCTGTGGCAGTTTCTCGTCGAAGCCGTCGTCCTTAGCCTGGTCGGGGGCCTAGTTGGAGTGGGGCTCGGATTCGGGGTCTCAGAAAGTCTGACCAGATTTTTGTCCTGGCCAACCTTAGTCCCTGCAGATGCCATCGTCGTGGCGGTCAGTTTCGCAGCCGCGACTGGTATTTTCTTTGGCTTCTATCCTGCGCGAAAAGCAGCCCGCCTGGATCCAATCGACGCACTGCGATTCGAATAACAATTCCGTTGGCAGAAACGCTCTAGCGCAACGGACGGTTTAGACAAGAAAGTAATTCACTCATGGTTGATCCGGTGACAGGGTCCACCAATTCCGGCGCAATACCCACTAATGGTTCAAGTACAAACCGCCGCTGACGAAACCGCGGGTGCGGCACCTGCACCTGCTTATTCTCAAACATACAAGAACCCAGCAAAATCAGATCGAGGTCAAGCGTCCTTGGTGCGCCGGGGTAAGGTCGTAGACGGCCACGTTCCTTCTCTATTTCCAACAAGGCCTTCATAACATCCTGAGGTAACAAGGCTGTCAGCCCGACGACCACACCGTTCAAAAATTCTGGCTGTCCTCCGACCCCTTCGGGGACCGTCTCAACAAACGGAGACGCCCGCACCTCCGTAAAGAGTGACTCTAAAGCGGAAATAGCGTAAGCGAGATGTGCGCGACGGTCGCCCTGGTTACTGCCGAGAGCAATAACAACGTCACAGAATCGAGAATTTACGACTTTTGTTTCTCCTTGCACCCAATACACACACGAGTCCACGGGATGGCATTCAGCCGAGCGGCGGCGATATCCTCACCACAATCACGGCACAGCCCATAAGACCCGCTATCAAGTCGCTCGAGCGCTTCTTCAATAGCTTGAAGGATCTTTGCGTCTGTTTGCTTCAACTTGAGCTGAATATGAACCTCGTTAGTCCCACTCGCCTGGTCGGCCATATCGCCTTGTCGGGTATTGTTATCCATCGGCGTGGAGAGTGACTTCCCCCCACGCTCAGCGAGAATATCCGCCCGTTTTTTTAATAAATTCTCTTTGTAGACCGTCTCGTTCATTCGATGGCTCCTCCCGAACTGAGAAGGCGAACTCGGGAGTGTAGCACGCTGTTCTGTGTCGCTTCCAGCCGGTGCTTTTATTAAAAACAGATGTCAAAGAAGAGGGCCCTGTTACTCCGCTCGTAATGTAAGGAGTGGTTTTTGCCGAAGAACGTCAAGACTCGAGACCACCCCCACGGTAAGCACCAAGGTAGCGGTCAAAGCGACACCCATGGCAGTCGTCAGCGGAGCCGGTGTCCAGGCGATCTCTAGTACCTGGCGAGTCAACAGCCACGTCAAGATCAGCGACCCTCCGGAACCAACAGTTCCAGCAATCAGACCGAGCAGGCCGTATTCAAATACATACATCACTGCAAGCCCACTCGACTTGGCACCGAGCGTTTTAAGTACTGCACTCTCGTACAACCGTTGAAACTTCGTCATCGCAACGGACCCCACAAGGATCAAAATGCCCACAATCATCGCGATACTCCCGACGGCCGTAATCGCAACGGCTACATACTCAAGAACTCGACGGATATCACGAATGACTTCAATGCCATCGATAACCGACACATTCGGAAACTGAGAAACTACCGTGCTCTGAAACAGACCTCGTTCTTCGGGTAACGCCGGTCCCTGTAGAAAGCTGATATACGAGTGTGGCGCACCGTCAAAACTGCCCGGGCTAAACACGAACATAAAACCACCAGCTCTGGAATCATCCCAGTCAACAGTGCGCACGCTCGTTACTGGTGCCACAATTTGCCGTCCCAAAACATTAACCGTTACGGAATCTCCAAGCCGTATTCCCCGCTCGACTAAATCGTCGACAATCGACACCTCGGGCCCCTGAGTCGCTGTATCGTCCCAAAATCTGCCGTCTACCACACGTTCATTTTCCGCTAACCGTTCTCGATACGTAACGGTATATTCACGGCCAAGCCCAGCCTTCCGAATAGCTTCCCGCCCTTGAATGTCGCTTTCTGGCCCCGCCACACTGACAACCCTCGCACGCAGCACAGGAAGCAACTGTGGAACAGGAGCATTGCCATTCGGGCCTAATGCGGTTTCCCGAAGGATGGCCCTAACGCCGTCAACCTGGCCTTGTTGGATATCCATCATGAACATGTCAGGCATGTCATCACGTAATTCCAGGGAAAACGCAGTGACTAGATTCTCTTGCACCGCTCGGGTCCCGACGATAAAAAAACTCCCCAGGCCGACGGCTAACAGGACGACTCTAGTCTGATTGCCGGAACGTCGAAGATTGAGGACCGCATGGCGTAACGGAAACCACTTCGCACCCTCAAGCGGTCGGAGACTTTGTACCAGTA
Source organism: Acidobacteriota bacterium (assembly GCA_012963185.1). Next base: position 2,970 of record DTWD01000530.1, on the reverse strand, counting down.
TCCGGCTCAACACATGCAGAACCGCAGCTACAGAAACAAATCCTCCGACAACATACGCTCCAACTTCAAATGAATCAGCCTGCCAGCTGGCGACCACGACCAGCAACACCGCAATGGCTCCGCCCAATGCGACGCGAAAACTGTCAAAGGGACTTGCCTGTAGCGTCTCCCCCGATCGCAACAACATAATCGGCTTGACGTTTCGAATATCAACCAGTGGAATAAGAGCGAATAGAATCGATATCAGTACACCGATCACTAACCCTTGCGCAATCGCAGCACCAGTCACTGTCGCTGAAACGACAGCAAACCCTGTGGCCTCCGCAGCCTGTGAAGCAAGGGAATCCGGCAAAGACATCAAGCCAACTTGCGCAAGGCCCACGCCAAGTAATGACCCACTAAACCCAAGTAAGCCGACCTGGACAACATAAACCGACAACACCCGGCCTGTCGTCGCTCCAAGACATTTCATCACGGCAACACTACGCAGCCGCTGCTGAACAAATACACGGGTCACACTCCATACGCCAATGCCACCGATGATAAGAACGACAAACCCGATCAAACTCAGATAATCCTCAGCACGTCCAAGGTGCCGCTCGATCCGATTTTCCGTGCGTCTATAGGAACCAACGCTGACAAACATTTCCCCGAGATCATCTCGAAGGGAATCAACCAAAGATCCAATAGACGCCTCTGGTACCTTCAGTAAGATTTGTCGTTCAGCGCGGCTCGCGAAATCCAACAGCCCGGTTTGCTCAAGCGCATCGTAAGCAATGATTACACGTGGTCCGAAGCTAAACCCACCGAGTTGTCGACCGGGTTCGGTCACGATCACATCCCTGATCTGAAATTCAATCGTTCCAATCGCGATCGCATCTCCAACTGAGATACCAAGCTGCGTAAGTACTTCGGACCCAACCAGCGCTCCTCGTTCATCTAAAAGCATCGAGGAGTACTCTTTTCCACTTTCAAGGACAAACCGGCCATAAAACGGAAATGCGCTCTGGACAGCACGCACTTCAACGACTTTCGCCCGGCCATTACTACCCGGAGCGACGCGTGCCATAGTGACGGTATCTACCGTTTCGGTAACAGCCAGGTCTGGAATGCCATCTAATCGCGATGCGATCGCACCCCGTGCTTCTTGGGACCACGGCTGGTCACTTCTCAGATAGACATCACCGGCCGTCAGGCTCCGTGCTTCAGAAGCCAGTGCACTCCGGACGTTTTGCACAAGTGACCGGATTGCGACAATGCCACCGACTCCGATGGCAACGCAGAGGAAGAAAAACAGCAGCCGGTGCCACGTCGCCCGCAATTCCCGCCACACCATTGCCAATACAAATGTCATCTTTGACTATCCACTACATCTCTTGGCTGGCTCTCACCCGCCGGTATCAGATGGGGCCTCACGTCTCTCCGTTCGGCCATCACGCATGACCACAGTTACGTCGGTTTGAGCAGCGAGCTCGTCATCGTGAGTCACTAAGACAACAGTGGTGCCGTGCCGTCGGTTAACATCGACGAGTAAATCAATTATGTATCGGCCTGTGACACTGTCAAGATTCCCTGTCGGCTCATCAGCCAATAAAATCGGTGGTGTATTCGCCAGTGCCCTGGCAATCGCTACACGTTGCTGTTCTCCACCTGACAGCTGCGCGGGATAATGATGCGCTCGGCTCGTCAACCCAACCTCATCAAGCAATGTTCGCGCCCGCTCATGCGGATTGGCTTCGCCGATAATCTCAAGTGGCACAAGTATGTTTTCAAATGCGGTTAATGACGGCATCAAATGGAAAAACTGAAATACAAATCCAACCGTCCTGCCCCGGAACTCCGCAAGACGGTCTTCATTGAGACTCGTTATATCGGTTCCATTAATCACTATCGAACCGGTTGTCGGCATGTCAAGGCCAGCAATCAAGCCCAATAGCGTCGACTTCCCACTTCCTGAGGGACCAACGATTGAAAGTAACTGCCCAGTTGGAACCGCCAGATCAAGCGGATGGACAATTGTGAGCGGGTCTTCCCCACTCTGGACGGTCTTCGATACGCCCCGTAATTCAATCATCGCTGCAGCGGCACCGTCCCTGCATCCCTTGACAGTTGATTCAATAGCGTTTCGAGTGCTGGCCACAGATGCTCGGCCACACGGCGTGCCCCTGCTGCATTGGGATGAATACCGTCACGTTGATTTAGTTCAGGTACGCCCGCGACACCCTCAAGCAAAAACGGTAAGTACACAACGTCATGTCTATCCGCTAACACACGAAATGCCCTCCTAAAGCGCGCAGTGTACTCAGCGCCGTAATTCGGAGGAGCTTCCATTCCCGCAAGCAGGACATCGATTCCCTCAGATAGCAGCCGCGTAATGATTTCATCGAGGTTCATGATCATCTGTTCAACCGGCAAACCACGAAGACCATCGTTCCCTCCAAGTGCTACCACGACACTCGCAACGTTCTCACGAGCCCCATAACCACCAATTACCCAGTCTAATCGGCTCAGTCCACCTGCCGTCGTATCCCCAGACACGCCATGAGGAACAATGTCCACAGCGTATCCAGCATTATCTGAAAGGGCCTGCAGCTGCGCGGGATAGGACTCCGAAACTTCCAGTCCAAGTCCGGCTGTTAATGAATCCCCAAGAATGACTATTTTCCGGCGCGGGACAGCACTCTGTCGGCCTCTGTCGCCCCCAGCAATCGCTCCAGTGGCAAACGTCCTGTCCACCCGCGTTCTGTCAGGTTCCGATGAGGTACCACAAGCAATACCGAACAGACAGGTGAACGCAAGAATCGAAAATGCGGATGGACAACGAATCTTCATACGAAAACAGTTAACACCTTAATCTTACATGGGGTCGTTCCGTCCTCTCGGAAAACGCCAGATTAGGTAATAACCGAATAAATTTACACCCACAGCAAACGAAGCAAGAAATAACTGTCCATCGACCGTCAATCCAGT
>DTWD01000529.1 GCA_012963185.1 Acidobacteriota bacterium | reverse complement strand
ACCGATGGTGACCTCAGCGTGAAGCTTGGCACGCTCGGTCGTTTCGTGGTCTTTCTGGTGTGCGTGGTGCTTCTGTTTAGTGCGATCTTCCAGTTCATTATGTTTCGGTTCGAAGACGAATCGCAATCCTTTGTCACAGCACTCTACTGGACGTTGGTCACGATGAGCACGGTCGGATTTGGCGATATCGTGTTTGTTAGTGAGGTGGGACGGTTTTTTACGCTGGTTGTTCTGGTCTCAGGCATCCCGCTCTTGCTTGTCATTTTGCCGGCCATTTTCATCCGAGTTCTCTATGCGCCCTGGTTAGAGAAACAGATGCGGCAAGAAATCCCGGACCATCTTCCGGCGCCGATATCCGGACACGTGATTATCACGCGTTATGGCCCAATTGCAGCTGGTCTGATCGAGCGACTTACCTTAAGTGAGATTCCGTATGTCGTGGTAGAACCCGACGAGACCGTCGCCCTACGACTCAAAAACGACGGAATAAATGTTGTTGCTGCCAACCTTGATTCGCGTCAGACCTATGAAAACATTTTCGCGGATCAGGCCAGATTTATTGTCGCGAATTGTGAAGACACCCTAAACACCAATATTGCACTTACTGTCCGCGAGCTGTCTACGAGTGTACCGATTGTCGGACTGGTTGAAGACGAAGACTCTACTGACATACTCGAGTTTAGTGGGTGTACGCATGTTTACGCGCCTCTCGCACGACTCGGTGAATTCTTAGCCGCTCGTGCCAGTGCAGGTTTTGGCAGCGCAGACGTCCTCGGTTCGGTTAAAGGACTGCAGGTTGCTGAATTTATGGCTCGGAATACCTCGCTGAGCGGTCGAACGATTGCCGAGACGCAGTTGCGAGAACAAACAGGTGCCAATATTGTTGGCATCTGGCAACGTGGAAAATTTGTTTCAGCGTATCCGTCTACAAGAATAGATAATGACAGCATCATCGTAACTGTCGGCACCGAGACACAACTCAAGGCAATAGACGAGATACTGCCACCACAGAAATTTCATAAAGATGACGCCGTCCTTGTCATCGGTGCGGGATCGGTTGGGACGGCTGCGATACGAGCACTAAAGACACAGGGGCTTGCTGTGCATGTGCTTGATCGCGACGCGCAGGCATGCGACCGAGTACGCGGACTCGCCGATGAGGTCGTGATTGGTGATGCGAATGAGCGAACCACATTAAATCAAGCAGGTCTTGATCACTCGCCGTCCGTCTTACTGACGACCAGCAACGATGCGATGAACATCTACCTTGCGATTTACTGTCGTCGACTAAAATCGGATCTGTGCATTGTGAGCCGAATTACGGAGAGTCGAAACCTTGAAGCCATTCACCGGGCCGGTGCGGATTTTGCATTTAGCGCTGGGGCACTTGGAGCAAAAGTCATTGATTCGTATGTTGAGGGGCGAGACCATGTGTTGCTCGACCATGATGTGCAGGCCATGTCGCTGCCACTGCCAAAATCCCTTGAAAACCTGAAATTATCAGACACTGGGATTACTACAAAGACAGGCCTTGCAGTGGTTGCCGTCGAACAGAATGGGTCGGTTATCACGGACTTGACCAATTTAGAACGACTCACACCTGGAAGCACGTTGATTTTGTTTGGAACCAGTGAGCAAGAGCGGATTTTTACCAAGGAATTCTGCTAATTCTTTCTTTTTCAGGACATCAGATGAATTGAGGGTTGCCCCGTGTGCCCTTCATGCCTAGGATCAGCATAGGAGAAGTCTCTACGATGCTGAAGAGGACCATATTTGGACGTGCTTTTGTGCTTTCGGTCGGTATTCTGACCTTGAGCGTGATCGGAAATCTGATCGATCAGCCGACGACTGCTGTTGCACAGAGTCAGACATCTGTGTCTGAGTACAACAGTGAGATTCGCCCGATCCTCTCGCGGGCTTGCTTTAGTTGCCATGGCTCAAACGAACGCGCCCGTCAGGCTAACCTCCGCCTTGATACCGACACGTTTCTCGAGACGCACGTGGTTCCCGGCGATGCCGATGCGAGCACGCTCTTTCAGCGCCTGACGACGGACGAGACCATTGGTCGGATGCCGCCGGTTT
>DTWD01000528.1 GCA_012963185.1 Acidobacteriota bacterium | reverse complement strand
GACGAGTTCAATGACGAGGACAGCGTCGACATCGCAGCAGCAATCACCGCGGCAACCATAAAACCACGAATCCCTCGGGGAAACTCCGTTCCAATGAAATACGCGAATACACGATCAGGCGAAGGAGGTACGTCCGTGGCAGACATCGCATTGCTCTGGTAAAAAGCCCAAAGCAACACGCCAATGCCTAAGAAGAGAGCAAACTGCACCATTACTACAAGGCCGCTCACAAACAGGGCTCGTCGTGCATGGGCGATCGTAGAGCAGGCGAGATACCGTTGAACAAACATCTGATCCGCACCATGAGTCGCCGCGGTAAACACGGCACCGCCACCTACGGCGGACCAAAAGGTGTAATCCCGAGTCAAGTCAAATGAGAGGTCGACAAATGCGAGCTTGTCTGCGTTGCCAGCCATCACCCAGGCGGCAGTAAAGCCACCCGGTATCTCGATTCCTAACAGAATAATGGCGAACGTAGCACCACCCATGTACAGGCCGAGTTGCGCGACGTCCATCCATACGACAGTCGTCATACCTCCAAACCACGTATAGAACACCGTCACCGCAGCTAAAGCACAAATACTCAATACAAGAATCGTATTCGTCGCATCAGAAGACGCAGTGAACAGAAAACTAAGAACAATGCTGGCGCCGAGCAACCGAAGGCCATCTGAGACGTTACGTGTGCAGATGAACAACCCTGAGATCGTCCTCCCTAGCGCCTTGCCAAAATAACGCTGCACTAATTGGTACACACTGAGAATACCTGGCTGAAACAACGTGGGCATCAACACTATGGTTACGAATCCACGCCCCACAACGTATCCGAGCGCAATTTGGAGAAACGTCAAATCGGCCGCATACGCGAATCCGGGCACACTAATAAATGTAACCGTGCTGGTTTCTGTCGCGACAATTGAAAACATGACAGCCCACCACGGTACCGTTCGGTCAGTCAGGAAATAGGCATCAACCGTTCTCTGCTGCCCGCTCAGCCGAAAGCCAAGCCAAACAGTAGCCAGAAGGTAAATTATGATGACCGTAATGTCGATGAAATCGATCTGAAGAATGGGCATCACGCGTAAGGGGTAACACTGTCATGCTTGGCGCTATGCGGCAAAATCTACTGGCGAACCATCTGGGTCCCTTTCAGTGCGTGTTTGACCCAAAGTACGAGCACACGGTATAAAATAAGATTACTTCCGTCGCAAAACTTACTAATGAAAAACAGTTCTGTTGCTCCGACCCGAGAGACCGTAGAGACACCGACACCGACCGGCACGCGATCGAGCAGCGGATGATGTAACCAGCGTGACAAACGAAATCACGAAGGTCATTATCCACGGTCGGGTGATGACCTTTTTCTTCGTACGCGTAAAAACAGAGATAGACCAGTGACCAAAATTGGATTAATCGGATTCGGAACGGTCGGCCAGTCCGTCACTCGAATACTGACTGACGGTAGCCATAGTGACGTCGAATTGGCATCCATCTGCAATCGGAATGTCGAGAAAAAACGAGTAGATTGGGTGCCAGATGATGTGATCTGGACGTCAGACTTTGAGGATGTTCTCAAGTCAGACGTTGAAATCATCATTGAATTGATTGGCGGCACTGAACCGGCCACACACTTGATTCGCCAAGCCCTAGAACTTGGCAAATCGGTCGTGACTGCAAACAAACAAGTTGTCGCTCAGTCTGGGTCATCGCTGATCGAAACCGCACACAGTAACGACTGCCGGCTTCTCTTTGAAGCGGCGGTCGGTGGTGGTATTCCGGTCATTCGTGGGGTACAGGAAGGTCTAAGCGGAGATGTTCTGACTCGAATCCACGGACTGCTTAATGGCACATGTAATTACATTTTGACTCGAATGGAAAGCGCACAGATCACGTTTGAACAGGCGTTAGAAGAAGCGCAGCAACTTGGGTTTGCAGAGGCTGATCCAACCGCGGACATTGACGGAGGTGACGCACAAGCAAAGATCGCGATTCTGTCGGCGATCGGATTAGGCTGCCCCGTGAGACTAGACAGTATTCCGACGACCACAATTCGTGGAATCGACCCGATCGATTTCGTCTATGCAGACCGACTTCATTCTACGGTCCGACAAGTGTCGCGTGTAGAACGACTAGACGTGGCAAAAAAGACTGTCTCGGCATCTGTCCAGCTAATGTTGGTTCCGAATGCATCGCCGCTAGCACGCGCCGAAGGAAGCCAAAATCTAGTGGTGGTCGATGGTGTTCGCAGCGGCGAAACTGCATTCTCCGGATTTGGGGCCGGAGGAGATCCGACGGCAGTAGCTGTCGTCTCAGATCTAATTGCTATCAGTCGAGGTAATTCCAGTGTGGTAAATTGGCCAACCCAGACACCAGATGGATCAGCGCAGATTGATTTTGATTTGGCCCATTACATTCGCTTTGTCGTTATCGATCGGCCTGGGATCATTTCGGAACTCGCACAGGTCTTCGCAACGCATGACATCAATATTGATTCTCTCCTGCAAGAGCCCGGGTGGTCCAAACGCGAACTGCCTTTTGTCATAACGTTAGAACGCTGCAACACGAGCGCCGTACGTAATGCACTCAGTGAAATCCGGCGCTTTGATTTTCACGCGCGTGATTTGTTTTGGATGCCAATTTTGACACGGGAAAAAACATGAGTTTTTTAACAGGTCTCAAATGCTCGATCTGCGACACCCCGTTCAAGCCAGAGGCTTTGTACGTCTGCAACCAGTGCCTTGGGCCGCTCGAGGTTACCTATGATCGAGACAGACAAAGAAAGGCAATCACCCGGGAGATCATCGGGAAGAGGCCACCGAGCTTATGGCGATACCGTGAGTTATTACCAATACAGGGGGAGCCGCGTACAGGTTTCGATTCTGGTTTTACGCCGCTAGTCCGCGCCAGAAATCTCGAGCGAGAACTGGGCGTTGAAGAATTGTATATTAAGGATGATTCTGTTAATCATCCGACGCTGTCCTACAAAGACCGCGTCGTCCCCGTCGCTGCAACCCGAGCCATAGAACTCGGATTTTCAGTCTTCGGCTGTGCCTCAACCGGAAACCTAGCGAACAGCGTAGCAGCTCATGCAGCTAGGTTAGGTCTGGAATGCTTTGTGTTTATTCCGCAGACCCTCGAGCCAGGGAAGATCCTCGGATCGGCCATTAGTGGCCCGCATGTAATCGCAATCGATGGCAATTACGACGATGTTAATCGATTGTGCACGCAGGTCGGCGACCGGTATGGATGGGGCTTCGCGAACATCAATCTGCGCGCCTACTATGCGGAAGGCGCGAAAACCTATGGTTTTGAAATCGTTGAGCAATTAGGTTGGCGCTTTCCAAAGCATCTTGTGTGCCCGGTTGCAGGAGGCACGCTATTACCACGGATTGGACGCGGGTTTCACGAGCTCAATGCCGTTGGACTAATGGATTCTGAGCCACCGTCAATTCATGCGGCTCAGGCCGCGGGATGTGCGCCGGTGATCAATGCGTTGCGTAGCGGCGCAGAACATCCAGAACCTGTCAAACCGGACACGATTGCGAGTTCTATTGCGATCGGAAACCCAGCAGACGGCTTTCATGTCTTAGATACGATTCGAAGCTCAGGTGGTTCGGGTGACACGGCCTCTGATGAGGAAATTCTTGACGCGATCCAGTTG
>DTWD01000527.1 GCA_012963185.1 Acidobacteriota bacterium | reverse complement strand
GGTGGCTTGGCACTTTGTGTCGGGTTTTGTCACTGGCATGCGGGGTCAGGCGCGGAGGTCGGCGGAGGGCAGCGTGGCGCTTGTTAAAGACCCCGTATGTGGGACTTACATTAGGCGGGTCGATGCTTTGAGTGCGCGGGCGGGGGCAAGAACTCACTACTTCTGTTCGGAGCGATGCCAGCAGGCGTTTTTGAAGACGGCGTGAGATGAGCACAGAAGAGTTAAAACGGTCTGAGGTGGTTGAGGTAGGTAGGCGATTGCACGAACGAGCTTACGTTGCCTCGAATGACGGTAATATCAGTGTGCGGCTAGACGACGAACGTCTCTTGACGACGCCAAAAGGGGTCTCAAAGGGGTTCATGACCCCGGACATGCTTGTTGTTACGGATCTTGAAGGCCAAAAGATCTCTGGAGAACGGGACCCTTCTTCGGAATTGCTCATGCATCTTGCGGTGTATGAACGGCGTCCTGATGTCGCTGCGGTCGTTCATGCGCACCCACCCGTCGCGACTGGATTTGCAGTTGCAGGAATCCCGCTTGATCGCGCGGTCCTTGCCGAAGTCATCACAACATTAGGGAGTATTCCGATTGCTGATTACGGTACCCCGTCGACCCATGAGTTAGCCGATGCAGTTGGCAAGTACATCAAAATTCATGATGGGTTACTGCTGGCAAACCATGGCGCCATAACGGTGTCGGACAGTTTGATGAGTGCCTACTACAAGATGGAAACCGTCGAACATTTCGCACGAATTAGTGTTGTTGCACGGTTGCTAGGACGGGAACGATTACTCTCACGGGAAGAAGTAAATCGATTGCAGGATTTGAGGGATATGTACGGCATCTCAGCGCCTGCACCGATTTGTCCGGATGGCATCATTACAGAGAATGATGAGACGTGTCAGGTGCTCGATTCGCCGGTGGCACCTGGTAAGCAGGTTGTTGATGAGGTGCCTGGTGAATCACGTTCCAATGAAATACCAGTGGGCGGTGACGGTGAAATTCGTTTAACATACCGCGAACTTGCGGCCTTGATAGAAGACGCCGTCAACCATTTACGATAGAAACACGCGGGGGGACAGCATGGGTGAAGCGTTGGGAATGGTCGAGACCAAAGGCCTTGTCGCAATGTTTGAGGCAGCAGATGCAATGGTTAAGGCAGCAAACGTAACCCTCGTCGGTTGGGAGAAAATTGGCGCGGGTTACGTTACGGCTCTTGTTCGCGGTGATGTCGCCGCCGTGAAAGCCGCGACTGATGCAGGAGCAGCCGCCGCACGACGGGTCGGGGAACTTGTTTCCGTTCACGTTATTCCGCGTCCGCACTCCAATCTTGAGGACGCATTGCCGATCGGTAAGGCCGGCAAATAGTCAGTGATTCTTGCCAAGGTCGTCGGAACCGTAGTCGCCACGCGTAAGGATGAGCGCCTGGTTGGTCAGAAGCTACTTGTAGTGCAGGCACTCGACGCAACTGGCAAACCACAGGGCAATCATTTGGTGGCGGTGGATACTGTGGATGCTGGTGCAGGCGAAACGGTACTGATTGTGAGTGGAAGTTCAGCAAGACTGGCGGCCGATCTTAAGGATTCGCCAGTTGATGCGGCGATTGTAGGCATTGTCGACGCAGTAGAGATTGATTCCGACTAATGCAGCTGGCCAGAGTGATTGGTAACGTCGTTTCTACTCACAAAGACCAGAGTCTCACGGGACAGAAGCTCTTGGTTTTGCAGCCGGTCAGCCCGCTGCGTAAGGAGATCGGGCGTCCGGTAGTGGCGGTCGATTCAGTTGGGGCTGGTGTCGGTGAAGAAGTGTTTTTCGTACGAGGTCGAGAAGCGACATTCCCATTTTTCCCCGACCTAGTCACAACTGACGCTAACGTCGTTGGTATCGTCGACCAGTGGTCGTACCAGCCTGAAACGCAGGAACAATAGTGCGAATTGGTCGTGTGACTGGTGCTGTTGTGTCGACACAAAAGCATGGAAAGCTCCATGGGGCCAAGCTTTTGCTTGTTCAACCGATTAACCCTGATGGTCGTGCATCAGGCGTCACGGTGCTAGCTGTTGATGCGGCTCAGGCCGGTATTGGCGACAAAGTGTTATTGGTCATTGAAGGTCGTGCAGCTGGCCAAGCTGTGCGCCGGCGAGCTGCTCCAGTTGATGCCGCTATTGTCGGCGTGATCGATTCGGTGACTCGTTATGAGCGCGACTGATAAACGTGCGGCTATGGCTGCTAAGCAGGCCATCCGTCGTTATCTTACGAGCAAGTCTCACGGGCGTAAAAACGACGTATTACCGGTCAACGTGGCAACCACCCATTCAAGTCAACACCAGTATGACGTGGACAACACGTCTATTGATTCGACGGAGGGGCTTTGCATCATAGAGTCGACCGTGCGTTGCGAACATTGCGGCTATTGCCGGTCCCATGGCTATTAAGCGTTCCCCGTCTGTCGGTGTTGTTATGCGTCGGCTTGCTCAAGCTATTGAACGCATGGACAATCCTGCGATCGAAAAATTAGCGGCAGAACAGAAGGGTGATTCATTTCAGGTATTGATCGCAACGCTGTTGTCTGCGCAAACGAAAGATGTAGTGACCCTTGAAGCGTCAACCCGTCTTTTTCATCGGGCGAGTACGCCACAGACGATGGCACGTTTGTCTATTGCAACTTTGGAGCGACTGATTTACCCGGTGAGTTTTTATCGTAATAAGGCACGTCATGTAAAAGAAGCGAGTCGACAGATCCTGTCACGATTCGGAGGAACTGTTCCGACTACGATGTCCGACCTATTGACACTACCTGGTGTTGGACGAAAGACGGCGAATCTGACACTGATCGTCGCTCACCAAAGTACGTCAAACATTTGTGTCGATACGCATGTTCACCGGATTTCAAATCGTTTCGGCTGGGTCACG
>DTWD01000526.1 GCA_012963185.1 Acidobacteriota bacterium | reverse complement strand
GTAGTTGCTGCCCCAGTGCATGATGGTATTCGCATAGACGACACCATCGCCCTCCTTCAATTCTACTGGGATGCTATTCGGCAAAGGCTGCTTCGGATTCTTTAGCAGTTGACGATCTTCCGCTTTGGTATTGGGACGGCGATGGCTCCCTGGCACCACCCAAAGCACATTATCATTGTAGAGTGGGATGTTCCACTGCATCAACCCCGGGGCATTTTCGAGTAGATCCATTTGCAAGCCGGTCAACGGCGCTTGATCAATTGGATGAATATCGCGGTGCCAGTTCGACGGACCATGGTCGCGCACGGGACTACACATCAAAAACAGTGCTACAACTGCCGCGTCGGAAGCGCACATTAGTTGGCGGCTGACTCCCAGCGTGTTTTCATGCAGGCAAAATTCGACAGTGTTGGCGGTGGCCTTATCAACGACGGTATCGAACCACAGCCGCGGTTGGGCGGAGGTTTCCCATACGCCACCCGTTGGGTCATCCGGTTTGCGGTCGCGGACCCAAATTCCCTTCTGTCGTTCGACAAGCACTTCAAAACTATGGCGCAGTTCGTCTAACTGTTTCGACGGTATACACTCCCGTATAATAAGATAGCCATCGTCCCGTAATTGTTGCGGATTGACTTTCATGGGTAGTTCCTTTCGTTAATCGCCGTTTTGGTTTTGGTCTTAATACTAAGATTTCCACTGGCACGAACCGATGTCAATTGACCGATATGCGTACCTTGTTGATACTCACCTTTGAGTGCTGCAGGTTTAACCATATCACCCGTCCGGAACCCGTGTACCTGTTTGACAATCTTCGGACTGGCCAGGGTGCCATTTTTTTTGCGGCGGAATCCAAGTCCATTGGCACAACACATTTGATGTTGACCAAAGCTCACAACTAATTTGGGAATCGAACGGCTCACAGTATCTTTAGTCGCTCGATCATCTCAGCATCCAAACCACCTCCTTCAGCGGCCCGTAGGTTCTCCGTTACTTCGGCTACGGTTTTCATGCCTATTACTGCCACGCTGATGCCCGAATTTGATAGGGCAAATCGCACCGCCAATCGTCGCAATGCGACCAGGTCGTTGTCTACCAATTCACGCAACTTTTCAAGCCGTGGAAGCACGCGATCACGCTGTTTTTCTGTCCAATCCCATACCCAAAATATCCCTTCCTCTACCCGCTGAAGAGCTAGTTCCAAGGGAAGCGATAGAAAGCCTTGATAAAATATACCGCCCACTGTCACACCGACATCGTGCGATTGTGCTTGCGGCAGCAATTCTTCTTCAGCTGACCAATCCAACAGATTGAAGCGATTGAAACTGAGCACAACATCAAACTCCCTTGTATGCACTGCAGCCGAGACCTCGGAAATGCCGCCCACTCACTCCGATGAATCTCACTCGTCCTTCCTGTTGCAACTGCCGAAATCCGTCGACTAGCCCACCGCGTTGGAGAATTGCCTTAACAGCACCTACACCTTCACCAATCTGCTGAATATCGTGGGCCAGCAAAATGTCGATATGCGGACGGCCCAATGCTTCAAGACTTTGCTCGACACCCACGATTGTCTCCGATGCGGTCATCCCCGTGCGTGGACCAAGTTTTGTACAGATGATACAATCACCTCTGTAACCGATCAACGCCTTGCCAATGATTTCTTCGCTAGGACCATAGTGGCGCGATGTATCAATGTAGTTGACGTCAGCATCCAACGCTGCACGAATCGCGGCGATGGCCTCCCTCTCATCGAATGGTCCATGAGTCCTACCCGCATAGACCGCTGTGCCTAGTCCAATAGCTGAAACCGAAAGTCCTGTTCGTCCCAAGGTTCGGTAGTGCATAAATTACCTCCTCTTTTGGCTAAACCGTCCCACAGAATTCCTCCCCCATCTGTATTTACCTCTCAGAATAACTACGCGAGTAATATAACTCACCTAGAAATCGTAAACTCATTTAATCAATCTCGGTGCATTATGCTCACTGTTTATTTTCCGGAAGCCAAATCCGTTTAGGAAGCACAGCACTACCATTAGGAAACGTGACGCGCAAAACAAATATCCAGCTGCAACTGCTGTGATTGTCGATAGTACTCAGCAGACCAACAACATCATGCTGGGACCGATAGCGTTTCAAAGTTTACTCT
>DTWD01000525.1 GCA_012963185.1 Acidobacteriota bacterium | reverse complement strand
GGGCCCAGTTGTAATCCAATCTGACCGCAGAACATCGAGAACCGCCTGAAGGTCATCCTCTGTCAAACTTTGATGCCCATACGGAAGCAAAGTAGTCCTGACAGGCTCACCACCAAATAATGCAAGCGCCGTGGACGTAGACAAAGAGTTCATGGCAATAGTGGCTTCAATTCCTCAGCCGAAAGCCAATTCTTATTTGCATCACTTGTAAACCGGAAACCCTCAGGAACTAACGGCGCATCGGCCCAGTGCTCAGGCGACCACCACGGATGAGTCGGTTTAATGACATAAAGATCTTCAAGTTCTACTGTGTGGTGAGCTTCATCCTCGGAAACCAAAACTTCATGCATCTTTTCACCTGGTCGAATTCCCGTAAACGTAACCTGACAGCCTGGCGCCACAGCCGCGACTAAATCCATAATTCGCATGCTCGGAATCTTCGGAACGAAGATCTCTCCACCACACATAATATCCAAGCAACGCAGCACACAATCGACGCCCTGCTGTAACGTGATCCAAAACCTCGTCATGCGTTCATCGGTCACGGTTACGTTTTTACTTGCACGTTGGTCAAGGAAAATAGGGACGACGCTCCCCCGACTTCCAACCACATTGCCATATCGCGCGCACGAAAACGATGTCCCACCAGAACCTGAATACGAGTTCCCTTGCACAAATAGTTTTTCCGCACACAGCTTGGTTGCACCGTACAAATTGATTGGATTCGCAGCTTTATCGGTACTCAGCGCAATTACATTCTTGACGCCGGCGTCAATAGACGCTTCTATCAAATTCGCCGCACCCATTACATTCGTCTTGACCGCTTCAAATGGGTTGTACTCGCACGCTGGAACTTGCTTCATTGCTGCCGCGTGCACGACCACATCAACCCCCTGAAGCGCACGTCGCAACCGCTCAAGATCTCTGATATCTCCAATAAAATAACGTAGGCAGGGATCGGACAAATCACGCGCCATCTCTGACTGCTTCAATTCATCCCGACTGAAGACTATTAATCGTTTCGGACGATATCGCCCTAGGATTGTCTTCGCGAATATTTGTCCGAACGACCCGGTCCCCCCGGTCACCAAAACAGTCTTATCAGTCAGATTCATCGTCAGTTCCTAAATTCAGAGTCGTACGAGCCTCATGAATTAATCGTGTTAGCGGCATTTGAAGTTCAGCACGGAGTGGACTCGGAGGCTTCGGCATTATCAACCCGCCGAATACTTTTGTATAAGGAACCCCTTTAGCTCTTAGCTCAGCAGCATACATTTGGATCTGTGCGGGCTGTGCTAATAACTCTTTAAGCGTCGCGAGTTCTCCATCACTATTGAGAAATTGAAACCCACTTGCAACATCGGCAACCACCCACCGACCGTCAACGAGCACAAAGGACAGCAAGATTTGTGCATCCGAGTGCTTTGGCAGCGAAGCCCAAAACGCGGGCACCCCCGCATAGGTAGCTAAGGTAGTAAATACATCTGCACGCTGGTCAGCCAATCCATAGCCACGGATGATGATATTCAAGATGTGATCATCTACGACCGGCCAACCGTCCGGTGTCGGCTGAATATTCTGCACTGTCCATTGAAACAATTTTTCAACTTTAGCGCTATCAGATCGCAACCCCTCAGTAATCGTATTTGCCAATCGCTCATAGTGAGCCGACCGATCAATAAACTCGAACACCTTGAGGTATAGCGGCGTCGTATATGTCGATACAACAAAGTTCACACCTCGTCGAGTCTCAACTGGCCAGGTAGCAACGCGCACCGTCACAAGCACGATACCGACAAACAAGAGCATCCACCTTAGCCAATGTTTTCGGTACAATGTGTTTCACCGTAGTCCTAAAATCGATCGAATCGTTGTGTGGTACCGAGTGGCCCACACTAACGGCTGCGTCCATTTCAAATGAATCAATAACTGCACAATCACAAACACAGCGTGTTGCAGTACGCCCGTGCGATACGCCTGAAGCTTCGTTATCGCATTATTGAATTGCTCTTCACTCAATCGATAATTAAAGATCTCAAATAGGGTCTTATCTCCCGACCCTGTTTCAGGTTCCTCGCCGTCCGTATACCTGAAGTAGAGACCTACTTCATACATCAAAGCCCAAAAGAGATACCGTGGCACCGCGGCACGCCAACTAAGCACACGGGCACTATGCTCCGGCCAGCGGTCTAAATGGGCATCACAGTACTCCGTCATGTTGATGTAGTAGTCCCGCGTGAGCGATTCAATCGTTCTGGCGCTTTCAGAGTGCTGATCCTGAAGACATTCCCACAGTCGCTCATTGATATGACCAATCGCATATCGCTCAGCAATCTGAAACCAAATAATAAAATCACCGAAACCGATCGGCGCATACTCATCAAACCGGATATTGCCAAGTGCACTTTTTCGGATCATTGCTCCAGGCGTATTGAGACTTGAACGGCCTGACGCAAACGTCCGAGTAATGAACTCCAATCCAGGGACTACAGTGGGTACTTTTCGGTCACGCGAATCGATGCGCTCCCCCGCGGCATCAACGACGTTCCAGTCCGAGCAGACCACGCCCACAGTCGGGTGCTCCTGCATAAAACGCACATACCGACTGACGATGGAACGATCGCGGTCATCATGGTCGTGAAAAAAACAAATGAACTCGCCTCGACTTTCATCTAAGCAAAAGTTGTGATTGCCATATAAGCCAATGTTCTTGGGCTGCCGTATGTACCGGATCCGGTTATCTTCCGCAGCCATCTCTCGACACACGCGTTCCGTATGGTCGTCAGAAGCGTTATCACTGATTAGAATTTCTAGTCGGCCATAATCCTGCCCGCACGTACTCGCCAAACCACGCGCTAGGCCTTCCGCTCGATTTTTCGTCGGCACACATAGCGACACCAACGGTTCTGTCACCCTTGGCCTCCCGTAATTGTGATACCACCTTCGCAATCTTCTAGAGACCGGAACAGAACATAACTGCCGACAACACACGCTCGAACATCAAAACCACAGAACTTATGTTTAAAACTAATTAGCATGAGTTTCCCGAAGCAGTTGGTTGTAGAGGGTCTTGTATGACCGTACCCCCTGGTCAAGGTCAAAGATGTCCTGTGCCGTACGGCGACATCGATGCCGCACATCCGAGTCGGTGAGCATAGTCTGAACGGCTTCCATTGAATCTTCAAAAGATTTCTTGGTGGTATCAGGCAACACGACACCGGCTCGACCACGTCTAACAATACGATCTGAATCACCAACACCAGCGTTAATAACTACCGGCACACCACAGGCAAGAAACTCGCCAAGTTTCGTGGCCGCTGAACCTTTTTTTGAAAATGTAGGCCTGATAAAAAACAAACCACAGTCCATCAGTCGTATTAACCGCGGCATCTCTTCAAATGTCGCCCGCACAAGTACAAGTCGACCGGAATCGAGTCCCGCCAATTCTGCATCGGTTTGTAAACAATAATGGTCTTCACGTGTCACCACCAACACTTTGACATTGGCTAGCTGAGACGAAACAAACGCAAGATACTCCAACATGTCCTGTCGGAGATACCAGCCGCTCATCGTGCCGACACACCCAATGACCGTAGACCCTGCCAGACCGAGCGAGTCAATCAAACCCTGGTTTTGCGGTCCAGAACAAAAACGATGCATGTCGACGCAGGTGGGAATCACCTTGACCGGCACGTCCGGATCAATCTTGTAGCCCAACGTCTTGAATTGACGAACACCAGCCTCGGTCAGGGACACGATGGCATCAGATCGCTCAAAGAACCGACGTTCGCACCATTTGGCCGCGCGATAGGAAATACCGCTGATTGTCCAGTGACCGGCTTCGACTTTTTCTTCTGGCCAAAACCCTCTCATATCAAAAAGAAATCGAACGCGAGGACATTGTTTAACCAACAGTCCCACCAGGCCAGCCACATAACCACGTGCGTGCGCTATGCCAGACTGGTTGCGTCTCTGCCAACGCCACGCGCACCACCATGCACGAGCAACATCGTAAGCCGTTGACAAAATGGGAGGACTTTTGTGGTACCGAAGCGGGTGCCAATCAATACCAATGTCCTCAAGCCTTGCTTTGAATTTGAGAAGCCTGCGTCCTTCGCAGATATCGCTCCGCTTTTCGAAGGAAATGAGTGTAATGTCGTAGATTGCTGACAAGCGCTCCAAATAATTCAAGACCTGAGACTCGCCCAACGGCTCCAGTATTCCGTCGTACGAAAGATATAGAATAGCGCTGCGCGTAGAAGAAAAGCACTTCATCTTTGTCGTACTCTCTTACATCCCGAGCACAACTTGACCGTCGCCGAGCAGAGGCCGCCGGTGCCGGATGGCGTACTCCGATTCTAATTGAAGCTCAGGGGACGAACAGGCTGCGGCCGCCGATCTCGTAGAACACGATGGGAACGAAATCATTGGCGTTCCACGACGCCTCTTGTCCCCACTGGGCGTCGTAGGCAGCCGTCGGCTGCGCCGCCATGACCTGCTCCAGGGTGCGGCCCTCCGAGATGAGACTCAGCACCTGGTCGCGGACG
>DTWD01000524.1 GCA_012963185.1 Acidobacteriota bacterium | reverse complement strand
CGGACAGCCGATTCATCCGATTATTGAGACCCCGGTGCTAACCGAGACTGATCAGGAAGGCGAGGAACCGTGGCCCACACAGCCCATTCCACATAAGGCCAATGGCGACCGAATGGAACCAGCTGCACCGGTCTTTCCTGAGCTCATTCCGCCGGAGCATGCCGAGGGAAAACGTCTCGAAGTACAGTTTACGCCTGTCGCAGCCGATCGTTCGAATCAGATTTTTGCTCCAGGGTTTGGCGGTGGACCAAGTTATGGACCAATGGCGCATAGCAAAGAGACCGGGTATTTGTATGTTAATGCGATCGACCTGCCATTTAATTCGGGGCGAGGTCCACGGATGTTTTTGTCGGCATATGACCCAACGACAAACGAACTTGTATGGCGTCAGATCTACGAAGGTTATGGACAGTCCGGACCTGTTGTCACGTCTGGTGGGGTGGTATTTGTTGGTACAGGCAGCAATATCGCCGGCTACTTTTTTGCGCTTGATGCCAAAACCGGTGAGGAGCTTTATCGTTTCAACACTGGAGCTGGAGTGTTTTCCGCGCCTAGCGTTTACATGGCAAACGGCGAACAGTTTGTGACGGTGGCATCAGGGGGTGGCGATCGTGGTCGACGTGGTGGCGATCTTATTCTGAGCTTTGCATTGCCAAAGTCCAACTAGTGTGGGGCGGATCAGAATAGGTGAGGAGTGATGCCTCGTATCTATGTCCTCCACGAAAATGATGCGTGGGTTGAACCGCTGCGAGAGGCTCTTAATGAACGTGGGTTACCGTTTGATGAGTGGTTTCTCGACAACGGTGTAATCGACTTTCGAGAACCGCCTCCTGACGGAATTTTTTACAATCGGATGAGTGCGTCGTCGCATACGCGTGACCACCGCTACGGTCCGGAATACACCGCGGCTGTATTGAGTTGGCTTGAACAGCACGGCCGGCGCGTCCTTAACCCCAGTGCGGCTCTTCGTCTTGAAGTGAGTAAAATCAAGCAATACTCTGCGTTGAACTGCTACGGCATCAAAACACCACCGACCGTCGCTGCAGTGGGGCGTGAGGCATTGGTTACCGCTGGTCGTCGAATGGACCCACCGTTTATCACAAAGCACAACCGTGCGGGGAAAGGCCTTGGCGTTCGGTTATTTCAGGCCTACGACGCATTCGAAGATTACGTATCGAGTGATGCATTCGAGCCGTCAATCGACGGAATTACTTTGGTGCAGGACTATATTCAATCGCCTGAGCCATTCATTACGCGTGCGGAATTCATTGGCGGGCGTTTTTTTTATGCGGTACGAGTCGATACGAGTTCCGGATTCGAGCTGTGTCCTGCCGACGCCTGTCGCACTGAGCAGGAGGATGCGTTTTGTCCCACTGGTGAGAGTGACGGTGCACCTGGGCGTTTCCAGATATTGAACAGTGACGAACGGCCTCCCCAAGCTCTGCTCTCAGCGTATGAGAAGTTTCTTAAAGGGAGTCAAATTGATATTGCGGGGATCGAATTCATCGTTGATAGGAATGGTGAGGCATGGACGTACGATGTGAATACGAATACTAACTACAACAGTGACGCGGAAGCGACGGTTGGCCGTTTTGGGATGGGTGCGATTGCGGAGTACCTTGGCAATGAACTTGCCGCGCTTATGTCGACAGCAGCAACGGCTTAGTGATTGAGCGAGAGAGGTGTAAGATCACCGGGAAACGGTTGAAACCCGCATCGAGTGTGAGGACGAAGAATAATGACGATGCTAATAACACGAACGTTCTTTAGCGCGCTTTTGGTCGTCGCGGTGGTGGCGCCGGTATTTGCGCAAGGGCCTGACGCAGTACCTGAACTTTCTGGAGTGTGGGATGGTGGACCACGGGCACGTCCTGTGAATGGACCCAACATGCCATGGACATCAGAAAACTTTCCTGTTCTTAATGAGCGCGGCCTGGCATTTCAGGAAGTTTTTGATGAGGCGATCTCTCCGAAATACGACTGTGTGCCGTCGACCCCACCTGCACTGGTCTATGACCCCTACATGATGGAAGTGGTGCAGTGGCCAGACCGAGTCCTGTTTCGTTATGAGAAAGATGACCAACTGAGAACAATTTGGTTGGATGGGCGAGAGCCGACCCCGATGGACTATAGCTTGCAAGGTGTTTCGGTTGGACACTATGAGGGTAATGAGCTCCATGTGACCACTACACATTTCACGTTCGACGTCACTGGATTTGATGATTACAACGGGATTCCGTCATCGCAGCTCAAGAAAGTGACTGAGCGCTATTGGCGAGAAGGCAACCAACTCAAGTTAACACTCACTGTTGCGGATGATATGTTTTTGCGTGAACCGGCCTCGTTTACCACGCAATGGGACCCGGGGGCTGAAGGTTACAAGCTGCAGTCGTATGCCTGTGATCCTGAGCAGGCACGGCGCCCAGTCAAGTTTCTCATACCGAAATACCAGTAATTAGCGTCGTCGTCGTGCGGAAGGAGGATAGTTTCGTGAAGGCTTGGGCTTGGCTAGTAGCTGTAGGAATGATGGCGGTCGCTGTCGCGGGGATCGCATGGGTTCCGGTAGGAGCACATCATGCGAGTGCACCGTTCTATGATGGCACGAAGAGTGTT
Source organism: Acidobacteriota bacterium (assembly GCA_012963185.1). Next base: position 1,123 of record DTWD01000524.1, on the reverse strand, counting down.
GAGGCGAATGGAGTCGTGACGAGGTTCGTGTTTCGTAATCCACACTCATTTCTCTACGTTGATGCAGAAGGTGACGCCGGTGAGATGATTGCGTGGGAAATCGAGATGGGGGCAGCGGTCATGATGAGTCGACGTGGTTGGACCCCTGACACGATTAAAGTTGGTGACAGAATCAAGGTTGTCGGACAGCCGTCGAGAGCTCCCGGTACCTTTGGTATTTGCTGCGCGGAGTTGACGCAACCAGGCGGTGACCCGATTCGTCCGGCGAATTAGCTAGGGGCTTGGGGCAGGGCGCGGGTCGGCTTGGTCAGGGTACCAGAATCGCGAATGGCAATTTTCGCACGCAAGGTCGAGCTCTGCTCCTGCAATCAAAAGCGCGTCAATGTCTTGGTTGTCGATCGCGTCGATTAGTGTACGGCTTGTCATCCGTAGCATCTGGACGGCGGCTACCCACGACGCCCAGTCTTCCGTAAGCAGTTGTTGAATTGCATCCGGATGTAAATCGATTCCAGGTAATTCTGATCGAGCGTCCGGTCCCGCGACCCGGCGGCTCGGTACTACAAGCAAGTTTGTAGCTTCGGCAAGTGTAATTGCATGGCGTCGAAGTCTGAACCAATCCTCTTCTGTCTCGGGTCGAGTTTCTATGATGCCGTTGGTCGTGGCATCAGTTACGACCGAATCCCAAACAGCGTCGGCCGGCGGGTCAATCATGGTACGCATGAGTTCTTCGACGGTCGCGGTCGGGCGATACGCTGCGGGAGGGGCTTCCCCGCACCCGGTAATGGCCAGCGCGGTGAGCAGACCGAGTACGGCAGTGGCGAAGTGTCCGGGTGATATCAGCCGGCACTGCTCAGACAACAGCACAGAGTCCCTCTGAATTACGGCGTGTTTGTAGTACTTTTTTCTTCCTGAACCCTCGCTCCGGCAAGGATTCCTGTCATGCCGATGTTGCCTTCGTGACAGGCGTACTCAAAGAGTGTGTCGTTACTTCTTGATAGTGGTGCCATGGCGGTCCACGGAGCCGTCCAGGTATTTGAATCCGTAAGCGTGCTTTCGTAATTGCACACGGCCGATCGCAGCCTGCATTTCTGTCATCCGGGCATTGGTCCCCAAACTGTCGTGG
>DTWD01000523.1 GCA_012963185.1 Acidobacteriota bacterium | reverse complement strand
CGTGGCTAGTCGCGGTTGTTTTTGGTGTGGCAGCTCCAGTTCATGCCGAATTAACTCTAGAGTTGTCACATCGCGCGCGTGAGGTCCAGCCTGGCGAGATAGTGGTTCTTGAAGTTCGGCCGTCAGAAGACCCCGTAACTCTGAGTGCAAGTGCGTTTGGAAAGACGCTACGGTTTTTTCGGAGCGGTAGTGATGCTTGGGTCGCATTGCTTGGGATCGACTTAACGACAGAACCTGGGTCTTACGATGTCTTGGTGCATGCAACGGCTGAGAACGGAAATATCGCACGGAAATCGTACACGCTATCTGTCGGCCAGAAAGATTTTCCGACGCGGCGATTAACCGTTGATCCAAGTTTCGTCAGTCCTCCTCCTTCGGTTATTGAGCGTATTCAACGAGAAGCACGTCAGCTTGATGAGATTTTCACGACCGCAACTGACGAGCGATTTTGGGGTGGTGGGTTTCTCCGGCCGGTGCCAGGCGATTCAACAAGTAGTTTCGGCCGTCGGAGTGTGTTTAATGGTCAAGCTCGTAGCCCGCATAGTGGAACAGATTTTCGGGCAGCCGAGGGAACGCCAATTAAAGCACCGAATACCGGAATGGTAGTGCTTGCTGCCGATCTATATTTTTCAGGCAATGTAGTCATTATCGATCATGGTTGGGGGCTTTATTCCTACTTCGCGCACCTGTCTTCGATTGCTGTAAAGGAAGGAATCCGAGTCGAACAAGGTGATGTGGTTGGGGATGTTGGGGCGACCGGGCGAGTTACCGGTCCGCACTTACACTGGACTGTGCGACTGAACGATGCGCGTGTAGATCCGCTTTCGTTAATGCAGCTGTTTCCTCAGGCGCAATAAGAAAAGAATAGCTAAAAACCAAAACGTAGCCCGGCCGCTACGTGCGTTCCGCCAAGCTCGAGAGGTGGTTGTCCGCGTCCAGAGAACCTGGAAATGTGGCGGAGGGTGGCTTGATCATTCACGGAAGATGTTCCTCGGCTGTAACGCAGGATTCCTGCCAATGCGACGTGGTCAGAGACGAAGTAAGACATATCGAAGCCGATATTGAAGCCTAGTTCGGTTCCGCCAGAGGCGAGTGTGCTGTGGCCAATGATGTCAACAGCGCTGTAGTCATATCCGCGTTCCTTCGTTTGGATTGTCGATACCAAGTCCTGCCTGACTGTAAATATTGTCGGCCCGACAAAGCCTCGGACCAATAACTTGTCTCCGACTGTGTGCCAGTATTGAGATTGGATGTGAATCGCTGACTCGCGCCTGAGTACGTTATTCGCTAGACCTGTTGCTTTACGGGGAAAGGAAAAGAAAAAAGGGTGAGGTACGTCAGCGTCTATTGTGGCCGCTATAGTTTTACTGAAATGTGACACATTAACTCCAAGCCCCATGCGCTTGTACAGCAGAAAGGCAAAGCTACCGTCGAAGGCGGAATCTTTTGTGACGTTGTAACTCGCTTCAAATGTGCCGGTTTCCTGCCAGAGCTCAAAGTCGACCTCGTTTTTCAGTGCATCCTTGACAAATTGGATGCCGCCACTGAAACCGACCGTTATACGTTGATTTTCTACTGTTTGAGCGGAGAGCACTGAACTGTTGAAGAAAGAAATAACAAACCACAGTGCAAGGGCAATCGAAATGTTGTGTTGTTGCGTTATCCACATGCGAGCCGGTTCTCTTCCATATACAAATAGGCATTCATTTACTCTATGCCCACTGCTGTCCATGCTTCGCCAATCGCGCGTTCGACCGCATGTCCGGCGCCGAACATATCACGAGCTGACTGTAATGTTGTTTCGCGCGCGACAGAAAATGTCGCATCGGCAGGCATCAGCATGGTAAATGCACGATAGAACACTTGTTCGATTTGCGAACGATTGTGACTTCCGACTCCCGTGACGGAGACTCCAGAGGTTCTATTTGTGCCACCTTCGATTGCCAGGTAAAACGCATGACTGGCAATAGTCGAGTTGGTATGAACACCGCCGTAGTCCGCGTTGCCTTGATATCGGACTGAGTAGTGGTCTGGGTTATTTAGAGACAACGGGTCAGCAAGGGAACGGATACCATTCGGTTTGATCACATCTTCCCCAAGTACATAATCCGCGGTTTCGTCACGATGGCGGTCGGTCTCAGCCATAAAGAACTCAACAGAGACACCGATGATGTCTGAGAAGGCTTCGTTTAAAGCTCCCGATTCGTTTTGATAGATAAGGCCTGAGGTATTGTCGGTTATCGCATGTGCAAGTTCGTGCGACACAATGTCGATTCCACTAGTAAAGAAGTCAATGGTTTGTCCAGTGGAGGTCAGTACAAATCCATCTGGGAGTCCTTCGCCGAAGACGACGATGCCATCAGGACCGCAGGTGCCACAGTAAAATGCATTAACAAAGAACAGCGAGAAAATATTGTCTGGGACGGTCCATAGGTCGCTTCGGTTTACTGGATGTACAACGCTAATAATTGGTCCGTCTTTGCCGTCAAGTCCATTCCTTTGAAATCGGTCATACAAATAATCGTATGTCCACCCAACACTGACGTGTCCATCGACTATCGGGCCGTCAGTCCAGTGATTATCTGCGTCCTGGCCGAAATCAGCAGCGCTGAGTGTGTCAGTGCCGTTCAAAATATTGATTAATCGTTCCCAATCGCCTTTGAGATCATATGTGGCAATTTGTGGCGGGCGAAGTAGGTCTAGTGTCTGAAATCGTCCTCCTAGTGTGTTGACGCTAATTTTTTTTCTGTCTCCTTTTACACCACGTCCTTCTCCGACACGACAGGTATCGCACGGCAGACCGTCGTTGTTTAGATGAATGCCTGGGTATTGGCGCACAGTAGTTCCGTTGTGAGCATCGACGAATTGAATTGATGGGCCGATTTCCGAACCGACTGTCAGACGGTAGGCCAATTGGAATACGCCATGACGGTCCTTGAGAATTTCGAGTTCTTGCGAGTTGTTTTCAACCAACGGCCAGTCAATGCCTGAATCGAATTTCGAGGTAATAGTGTCTAAGGGTAGCGATGGAGTGGTCTCTACTTCTATATTTGAATAAAACTGTCCAAAAATGGAGAGAGTTAGCCCGGACTCGGATTGACGAGTGACGTCGGTTCCGTAGACTTTCAGGCCGTTGTGATACTGCGAGAAACGCTCGTGTTGACGAGTGGGTATCAGCGTGTCTTTCACTATTCTAGTGATGCGGAGTCGTCCGGCACGGACTAGGTGGTCAACGAGCTCATCTGCTCTTCGAAGCTCATTCTCTTTGGTCGCATTCAGAACGATGACCTCAGACACGCCTACTATTTGGGCTACCGGGGCGGCAACAATAAGTAGGACTAGAAAAAGTGCTCCTCTGAGCTTGTTGACGAACTGTCGTGTACGTTCGGAAAAGATCATCGGTT
>DTWD01000522.1 GCA_012963185.1 Acidobacteriota bacterium | reverse complement strand
TTGAGTCGGACCCGGCAGGATTGCTTCCAATGCGAAAAATCGAACGTGCAATCTCACCAGAGACGCGTGTAATTGTCACGAGTTCTGTGCAATACAGGACCGGCTTTTATCAGGATCTCATCGCATTGGGACAACTCTGCCACGACCGGCACATTCTACTCGCAGTCGACGCTTCACAATCCATCGGAGCCATTCCACTCGATGTGCACGATGCGCGGATTGACGCTCTCGTTTTCAGTGGTTACAAGTGGACGATGGCCGGCTATGGCATTGCCGTCATTTACCTAGCCAAACAGCATATACAGTCGGATCGTTTCCCCATCGCGGGCTGGCTCAGTGCCCGTCAGCCAGAGCTGCTAATAAATAATGAACTGGACTTAAAGAACACCGCAGCCGCACTTGAAGTGGGCTGTCCGAATTTCGCTGGCATTTTTTCGCTTGGTGCTGCCCTCGATCTGCTCGTGAAGATTGGTCCGAGCCACATTGAAGCTCGCATTCACGAACTCACTGATTACTTACACGACGCTTTGCACAATAGAAATTTTGAGATTGCATCGCCAAGCGATCGATGTGATCGCGCCGGTATCACAATAGTTGTAGTGCAAAATCCGGAAGAGGTTGTAAAGGCACTCACGCAAAGGAACATCTTGACAGCGGCGCGCGGTCGCGGTGTGCGAGTCTCACTTCACATTTTTAACACTTTTGAAGATGTGGACCGCTTTGTCGAAGCGTTAGAAGAAATTAAAAAACCAGAAGTCGCAAGGTAGGAATCATTCGTGCTTAAGAACCTGACGTAAGAGACACGATGCTCATCGTCGTATCCTTGGACAAAACTGCTTCATTTAATGAACCAGACCGATAACCCTGAAGGTCCACCGTCACTTGGTGGAATCCAGTAGCTCGAAACTCTCGGACGACAACCTCACGCATTGCCGGTAACAGTAAGCGTTCGATCTCGTCAGGTAACACCTCAATGCGAGCCATCGCACCATGGTGCCGTACACGACAAACACGAAATCCATGGGTGTGTAATACCTGTTCACAGTCGTTTACCTGCTCTAACTTGAACCGCGTGATCTCTGTGCCGTAAGGCACCCGGCTGGACAGACATGCTAGCGCTGGCTTGTCCCAAATCGGCAAATCGATATGGCGTGCCGCTTCTCGAATATCAGTTTTTGTGAAATTGAGTTCATCAAGCGGTGATCGCACACCATATTCGACCGCGGCCTGTCGCCCTGGACGATGATCCCCACGATCGTCCAGATTAAACCCATCAAGTACATGTGGCACACCGAGACCATGCGCATGTTCGATTGCCGCACCATAGGTTTCGGTCTTGCAGAAATAGCAGCGATTGACTGGGTTGGCAGTGTACCGAGGATCGTCTAATTCGTGAGTCTCAACGAGGAGGTGCCGCACCCCTATTTCTTTTGCAAGTCGCTGTGCATGGACCCCCTCTTCCGGCGCAAGACTCGGTGAAACAGCCGTCAACGCCAAGGCTTCCTTGCCGAGGGCAGCAAACGACTCTGCAACTAGGTAGCCTGAGTCGACGCCGCCCGAGAAACAGACCACGACACGCTTGAGATCGTGCAATAGCGCACGTAAGGCGGACACTTTTTGGGAGAGTTCAGACATCAATTAAGAGCCAGACTACTTGCGAAACAACAAACTCGTCAATAGCATGTACTGTACATGACTATTTTCGTCGTGCTCGTGTGTTTCGTCCTGTATTGGCTCGGGTACCGCTATTACGCCCTTCGAATCGCCAATCGCGTGTTTGAACTTGATCCGGAGGCCAAAACACCAGCCCACACAAAATACGACGGTTTCGATTACGTACCATGCCGGCGGTACATATTATTCGGTCACCATTACGCTTCAATCGCTGGCCTGTCACCCATGCTTGGCCCAGCCATCGCTGTAATTTGGGGCTGGGTGCCAGCCCTGTTTTGGGTGGTTTTCGGGACCATACTGATTGGTGGGGTGCACGATTTCACTGCACTTGTGCTGAGTGTCCGTTCTGGAGGTCAGTCAATCGGAAAGATTACGGAATCA
>DTWD01000521.1 GCA_012963185.1 Acidobacteriota bacterium | reverse complement strand
TGCAGACCGGACGATTTGAAGACGGTTGGACCGTTGAAATGCAAATCCCCTTCAAATCACTTCGGTACGAAGCAAGTGCCGATCAAGTCTGGGGCATCCAACTGGGCCGAACAGTACGGTGGAAAAATGAATCGAGTTACATTACAACGATACCTATCTCAGCCGGTCCAGGGATCTTTCGATTATCGGCGGCCGGCACATTAACTGGACTAGAAGTCCCCGGAGATAATCGAACCTTAGAAATCAAACCCTACGCCATTGGCTCCCTTGCAACGGACCGTCTTGCCAGTCCCGCGGTATCGAATCAAGCAGCTGGCGACTTTGGTGTCGACTTAAAATACGGCGTCACGCAAAACCTTACAGCTGACTTCACCTACAACACTGACTTTGCCCAAGTGGAAGTCGACGAACAACAGGTTAATCTCACACGGTTCAGTTTGTTTTTCCCTGAAAAACGCGAGTTTTTCCTAGAGGGTCGTGGAATCTTCGATTTCGGCACAGGCGCCAGACGGATTACTGGTGGCATTCCAGCGCTACGGCCAGGTGCCTCGAGCTTCATGGGTGGGGGTGATGTGCCAACCGTATTTTTTAGTCGTCGAATTGGCCTTGACCAAGGCACAAACGTACCGATTCTGGCCGGCGGACGCTTAAATGGCAAAGTCGGGAAATTCAGTATTGGCGCGTTAAACATTCAAACGGATGATGCGGTGCACACAGGCGGAGTCAGTACTAACTTTTCTGTAATTCGGATCAAGCGAGACATCTTTCGAAGAAGTCGAATCGGTGCGATTTTCACTGGCAGGTCTGTCTCAACCACTGGCAATGGTTCTAACGAAGTGTATGGTGTGGATGCGTTGTTTTCGTTTTACGACAACGTCAACTTCAATGGGTACTATGCGCAGACCAAGACAGCACAGGTACGTGGTGAAGACGCGAGTTACCAGGCGGCCTTCAATTACCATGGCGATACCTACGGTCTGACATTGGATCATTTGCTCGTCGGCGATAATTTCAATCCTGAAATCGGATACCTTCGGCGAGATGATTTCAGACGTTCCTTTGCGTCGGCACGGTACAGCCCTCGACCATCGTCTATCACGAGCGTGCGGCAATTCACCGCTGAAATGAGTCTTGACTATATTGAAAGCGTCTCCGGACACGTCGAAACACGACTCGCAAACGCACGTTTCGAAACGGAACTCGAAAATAGCGACCGCTTCAGTATCGATGCGCAACAGAGCTACGAATTCATCGAAAAACCATTCGAGATTTCCACCGATCACGCCATCCCGATTGGAGGCTATTCCTTTCAAGACGTTTTCGCGACCTACTCCATGGGAACACAGCGACGGCTCTCTGGCACATGGACCATGCAACGCGGCGGCTATTTCAATGGCACACTGACAGCGATCGGATTTTCACGCCCCCGGGTCGAACTGACGCCGCAGTTTTCGATTGAACCAGGCGTATCGTTTAACCGTATCAAGCTACCGAATGGAACGGTCAATGCACAGTTGATTACGAACAGAGTTACTTACACCTTCACACCCAGAATGTTCTTGGGGGGGTTGTTACAGTACAACTCGGGTCGGGATTCGCTCAGTATGAACCTGAGATTACGATGGGAATATCAGCCAGGCAGCGAACTGTTTATTGTTTATAACGACCGGAGAGACACGTCGTACCGAGGCGGGTTGCCAATGTTAGAAAACCGCGCGTTCGTGGTGAAATTCACTCGCCTATTCCGTT
>DTWD01000520.1 GCA_012963185.1 Acidobacteriota bacterium | reverse complement strand
TAGGCCAGACCCTCCATACTCTTCAGGAATTAATGCCGACAGGTAACCCGCGTCAGTTAACGTCTTAACAAACTCTTCTGGATAAGCATCTACTCGATCAAGATCTCGCCAATAAGTATCAGAAAACCGACCGCAGAGCTCGCTTACAGCACTACGGAGGTCGTGATGTAGTTCAGTGTTGGATTCGTTCACGCGCCTCCTCAATGGTACATATTGTCTCGCTCGGAACTACTTACCCGCAAGTCACGCCTAAACCTATTGTTGTGCCGACCATCACAGGTTGCCCATTAACACTGTATCTACCGATGCAGCATAGTGATCATCGAGTTCTTAGTGGCGAAGAATCTATAATCTCGATGTGGTATCAGTCTCACTTGGATCAGAGCAACTTTTGGCGTCGAACCTGCTCGCAGGGGCTCGGGTAGGTCTCGTTGCAAATTCCGCCTCCATCGACCACACCTTTCAGCACATCGCCGAACGAATCTCGGCTCTATCTGACACAACGCTCGTCGCCCTGTTCGGTCCCCAACATGGGTTTTATGCCGACGTCCAGGACAACATGATCGAATCCGATCACGGACATCATCCAAGATTCAATGTCCCAATTTATTCGCTGTACAGCAATACGCGAGAACCAACGGCCACCATGCTTGACGGGATTGACCTTCTCGTCATCGATCTTCAAGACGTCGGAACTCGCGTGTACACATATGCCTACACAATGGCGAACTGCTTGAGAGCCGCCGCACGCCATAACATTCGCGTAATCGTCTGCGACCGTCCCAACCCGATTGGAGGCAAGGTTATTGAAGGGCCTGTTCTGGAACACAACTTTTCGTCATTTGTTGGACAGTTTTCGATTCCACTGCGTCACGGTCTAACGATCGGCGAGCTCGCCCAATTGTTCAATGATCATTTTGAGATTGGATCAAAACTCACCGTTTCGCCTCTTGTTGGATGGTCCCGTGACACCTACGCAAGCGAACACGATCTTCCGTGGATCTACCCGTCGCCAAATCTGCCCACGCTTGACAGTGCCATCGTATATCCAGGCACGGTACTCATAGAAGGCACAAACTTGTCTGAAGGTCGTGGCACGACACGACCATTTGAATTGATCGGTGCACCCGACATTAAGGCCAACACCCTTGTCAGGGATCTCAACGCACTCGACCTTCCAGGTGCACATTTTCGCCCAACCACATTCGAACCGACCTTCCAAAAGTATGCCGGTCAGACCTGTGGTGGATGTCAAATACACGTGACAGACCGCCGTGCGTTCAGACCAGTCGTCACTGGTGTCGCCATCATCCAAGCCTTTCGCCGACTTGCCGGCTCGCAATTCGCGTGGCGGACACCACCGTACGAGTACGAAACAACCAAAATGCCTATCGACATCCTGGCTGGTTCGGATACCCTTCGCCAACAAATTGAACTAGACAGAAATGCCACGGATATTGCGCAAGGCTGGATCGACGCGATCGAATCATTCAATGTTCTTCGACAGCGATATTTACTGTATTAACCTACCGCGACCAACGCGGTGATACGATCCAGCCATCTCCTCATCACCCATGTCTGAATCGGACGGCCTTCACTTTGACCACGCGATTTCCATCACGGCAGCGCCCACCCAGGTACTCTCTGCTTTTTTCGATAGCCATGCTCTCTCGGCGTGGTGGAATGTAACCCGGTCAGTCACTGCGCCCCGCCCGCTTGGAATTTATGCGGTGGAATGGAACACGACTCCATTTCAAGATGATGTACTCGGAACACTTGGAGGGGTTTTCTACGGTACCGTTATGGAATTCCGGCACGGTCGTGAATTCTTTCTGGCTGATGCGTATTGGCTGCCTCCAGCTAGCGACCCGATCGGCCCCATGGCACTCGAAGTGACGTGCCGTGTCGAGGGCGCAGGCACACGGCTTCAAATTCGGCAAAGTGGTGCCGATGACAGTACGCGTTGGAAACGCTACAACACCCTCATCGAAGCTGGGTGGAAAGACTCTCTTGCCGCACTGAAGCAATACCTGGAAAACGGCGCGGAACCGCGTCTTCCTCCGCGTGGCGTCGCAACGAGAAGATAAGTGCACTTCGCAGGAATGCGTACATCACTGTAAGACCGCATGGGCACCGATCACATTGTCATTATTGGTGGTGGCGTAGTCGGCTCAAGCATCGCTTATCACCTTTGTTCCGGTCGACATGCTACGACCGCAGTAACCGTAATCGAGCGGGATCCCAGTTACCGTCGTGCGTCATCATATCTCGCCATGGGCGGCATTCGCCAACAATTTAGCTCTGGCGCAAACATACGCTTCGCGCAGCACAGCACCCAATTCTATAAAGGTTTCGACGACATACTCGCAGCATCAAAAACGGATATACGCGTCAACTTTCGACAGCGTGGGTACCTCTTTCTTGTAAATGCTGCCATGGCGGAACGTTTCGAACGCCGATACACAATACAAAAACAGCTAGGCGCGTCCATTGAACGACTTGATGTTGAAACGATCCATGCACATGTACCTGATCTTAAACTCGACGACATTGTATTTGGTCTCTTCGGACCTGAGGATGGATACACCAATCCAAAAGCCGCGCTCTCTGGATTTCGACATCTGGCCATGACAGCCGGAGCCACGTATCGAACAGCCACTGTCACCGGTTTCATCACAGAGCATGGACGTGTTCGAGGCGTTCGGCTCGATACGGGTGACTCGGTCGAGGCACAAGCAATTGTCTGCGCTTCCGGCGCGTTTACAAAACCCCTAGCGGCACTCGCCGATATTGATCTCCCGATAACACCTGTACGACAACAACTCTTCCGATGTGCGCTCTCACGGTCATGGCCGCACCGCTTTCCCATGGTCATTGACCCAAGCGGCGTTCACTGGCGACATGACGACCCAGAAGAGTTTGGCAACCAAGACCGGATTGTGGTCGCATACACCAAGCTTGATGAACCAGCAGGGGAAAATTTTGATTGCGACATGCAACGCTGGCAGACGGAGTTCCGACCACCTCTCATTGCACGTTTACCAGCACTGGCCGACTCGGCACTACTTGAAGGCTGGGCGGGGCTTTATGAAATGACACCCGATCACAATCCGATCCTTGGTGAATACCCGAAACAGTCTGGCTTTTATGTTGCGACTGGATTCAGTGGTCACGGTTTGATGATGGCTCCTGCGACCGGTCGAGCCATCGCAGACCTTTTAACAACCGGCGCATCGAATAAGCTCGATATCGGTTCATTCGACCCGGAAAGATTTACGCGAGGCGAACTCTTCTGGGATGATGCAATGATTTAAGAAGGACAACCTGTTATGACACCCACGATGTGGTACTCATATGCGCTTCAAGATGCCTCACGTCGCCGCATTCCTGAACTCGAACCATTAATCACAATGCTTCAACAAGCAACTGTTGTGCTGCGGCAGGCCAACTGGACCATGCCGCCGTCTGCAAAAGCCACAGATGAAGAATCGCACGAGCCTGCATGAATAACGTCTCCATCACGACACTCGTAGCAGAGCTACGGTCCGGACAAGGTTCCTCTCTGGACCTCGTCAACTCTTGTCTCGACGCAATCGAAAAACAAGACGATGTCTTGAATGCATTCATCACTGTGTTCGCTGATGATGCACGTAGACAGGCCCGTAATGCAGATGCGGCGATCTCTGACGGGCACGACGACGTTGGTCCGCTGCACGGCATTCCGGTCTCCGTCAAAGACATGATCGATGTCAGAGGCACTCGCACAACCGCTGCGTCCCACGTACGCGCTGATCATCGGGCATCAACCGATGCCGAGCTCGTCACTCGATTACGTCGGGCAGGGGCAATCGTAATTGGGAAATGCAATCTTCATGAATTTGCTTTCGGAACCACCGGATACGAATCGGCATTCGGATTAACTCGAAATCCTCATAGCGAACAACGGATTCCAGGTGGTTCAAGCAGTGGGTCGGCAGTTTCCGTTGCAACAGACATGGCCATCGCATCGATTGGCACGGATACAGGTGGATCGATCCGCATCCCTGCATCCGCATGCGGTGTAGTCGGACTAAAACCCACTCACGGAGAAGTGAGTCTTTCTGGTGTGGTTCCACTCGCTCCGACACTTGATCACGCTGGACCACTTACAAGCACAGTCGCCGATGCACAATTACTCTTCGAACTACTCAGACAGACACCAGACGAAGCACCAAGGAAATACCAGAAAACGCTCGATCAAACGTATTTCAGTATCCCACGCAAGTACTTCTTCGACAAAATGGACAAAGATATTGCCAGCATCTTCGAGCACACGGTACACACACTAGAAGCATGCGGTAGCGTTGTCACGGACGTTGAAATACCACACGCAACTGAAATACCTACGGTATACCTACACACTCAATTACCAGAGGCCGCATTGAGTCACCAGTTGACACTCAAGACGCAACCAGAATTGTACTCGCCTAGTGTGCGAGCACGACTAGAACTGGGCCGCTACGTTCTTGCAGAAGACTATTTGCTTGCGCAACACGGACGGGAGGTTTTACGAAGAGAGGTAGATAACGCACTTGTGAAAAGTGAGGCCTTAATTCTTCCTACCCTTCCAATCGTACCTCCGATGCTCGGTGATGACAGTTTGACTATAGACGGCGAAACCGACTCGGTCCGAGCACTCACGCTTCGTCTGACGCAGCTATTCGACCTAACAGGTCACCCGGCTATCTCTCTTCCGTGTGGAAGAGTTGATGGAATCCCTATCGGAATTCAACTTGTCGGCCGTCGCCATGCCACCAATGAGCTACTCACACTCGCAAAACAAGTGGAATCGGTGATAAACGTATAACTGCTAGGACCTCGCGTTTCCCTTGAGTTCCTCGTAACTTCCGTCTGGCGTGGCCGACGTTTCGACAGGAAGGTCAGCCTCGAGCCAGCCCTCAGCATGCACCTGCCCCGCCAATGGATCCCGCGCTCCCCCGAAACCACCCATCACATTTGAAAGATCGGTATAACCTGCCGATGAAAGTATCTGCGCAGCTTGAGATGATCGACCGCCGACCTGACAGCCAATTAAAAGCTTCGTATCGACAGGATAGTTAGCCTGCATCACACGTAGAAAATCTGCATTTGGAACCATGCGCCCGATACTGGCATCAAAATTTAGAAGTGGTACGTTATGCGAGCCAGACGGATGTCCTTTATCGTATTCGGGTACCGATCGGACATCCACATAGGTGTAACTGTCCGTCCGTTGAAGTTCATGCGCCTGCCGTACATCAATTTGCTTAACATCCATACGGTGCATACTAGCGGTCGACCATCATGGCGCGCAAAAGCGAAACCCCCTAACTGCTAATATGCGCGGTTG
>DTWD01000519.1 GCA_012963185.1 Acidobacteriota bacterium | reverse complement strand
GGAAAGATGCTTGAGGCAGATGCGCGTATTCGGTTCAGTTTCCACTACCACTCGATCGGTGAAGAAGTGGTCGACCGTACGGACCTCGGCATGGTGCTGTTTCCCGAGGGAGAGGTACCTGACAAGGTCTTGTATTCCCGACAACTCGCCCAAGCCGGTGAACTCGATATTCCAGCGGGCCAGATCACCCGTCACGATGGCTATGCCACGATGTATTTGCCAGGTCGGCTTACCGGATTCCAGCCGCACATGCATTTTCTTGGCAAGAGACAGTGCTTGGAGTTGATTTATCCGAATTCATCCACAGAAATGGTTAACTGTGTAAACTTCGATTTCAACTGGCACATCGTCTACAACTATGAAGATGACGTCCAGCCTATTTACCCGGCTGGCACCAAACTGCATGTCATTAGCTACCACGACAACACGGAAGCGCATCGCGGCAATCTTGATGCGACGAACTGGACCGGTGGTGGAAGTCGGACGATTGACGAGATGGCATTTGGTTGGATCAGTTGGTATGACTATACAGACGAAGAGTACGCGGCTGAGTTGGAATTACGCGCCGATAACAACAACAATTAGTTAACGGTTGTTTGACGGTGTAAATAGCTTTTCAGGCACTCTGTAGAATGCGGTTCTGCAGAGTGCCTTTTTTATATCCGGCTACCGTACGTGAGGTCAGTTATGAGGCAAGTTCTTGGATTACTAGCGGCGATGATGATCATGGCAGGAGCCATGGTGCCATCAATGGCAGAGGCTCAGGTGAATCCTCGCGATCTTCCGAATGTGAACCAACCGCAACAACGTTTTGATGGTGGCCAAGACATTCAGCCAATTTTTGAAGGTTGGAGCTTGAATGAAAATGGGTCATATCTCTTTCATTTTGGTTATATGAACCGGAATTATCGTGAACAACCCAGTGTTGAGGTCGGACCGGAGAATTATTTTTCTCCGGGTGACCAAGACCGAGGGCAGCCCGCGCACTTTTATCCGAGGACGCAGCGGTATCAGTTTACTGTCCCGATGCCAGCAGATACGGGTACGAGTCTTGAGGATGGAATTGCGTGGCGGGTGACCGCGAATGGCAGTGAACAGGTTGCCTATGGTTGGTTGCAACCCGAGTGGGAGATCGACGAAAGCACGATTACGTCGAATGGTCGAACGGGTTTTGGACGGTCAACTGAATCACTCTTCGCAAACGGTGTACCTGAGGTTGAGGTATCCGCGAGTGTAACCAGTGTGTCAGTCGGCCAGTCGGTCACGTTAACGGCGATGCTCAAAGACGATGCATTGCCTGAGTTACTCCCCCCGAGGCCCCCGCGGACTCGTCTTCCGACGCTTATCCCACCTGATGATCTTCCGGAGGCGCCAGATAACATTCGGTGGTACCAACGACCGAATCCGCCGCGCAATGGTTTGTCTGTGCTGTGGACTGTGTATCGTGGCCCGGCGGTGGCTGAGTTTGACCCGTCCGGTTATCAGCGTGCTTACGAGGAACCGGAACCGGAAGGGGAGATGGAGCTTGATGGGTCTGTGACGGAGTCAACGACATCTGATAATCCGGCAACGCATACGGCGGGAGACGGATTTACGTCGGCGACGTTTGAAACGACCGTGACGTTTGAGGAACCTGGCACCTACACTGTTCGTGGATGGGCCAGTGACGCGATGTTTATTATCACGGGTGATGTGACGATTACGGTTGAATAAGAGTCCGTCTTCGGACTAGTCGCCCGTAATTAAAGGGGGAATCTTTTTAGGTTCCCCCTTTTTTTTGTTGTTCTAAAGAAACGATTTCTCATGCGGCTGGATCAGGAACAAAACCCTATTGAGTTGCGGTCCCTTGACGGAGACGGATTTCCGTCGGCTCGATTCGAAACAACACTAGCGTTTTCTCAAGCCGGCACCTATACGTTACGGGCGTATGGCTGTGGCTTGATGGATGTAGCGCCGGCCGATCTTGTCATTACGGCTGTTTCCGACGGTCAGTCGTATTTACTTTGGCAGACGCGAGGCGGAAAACGGCGAGGATAAGACAGAGCGCACCAATGGGTGCGAGTGCGATACCGACACCAGGGTCACCGCCGTAAAACGAGAACCCGCCGAGAAAAAAACCGCCAGGAAGAATTACGCTCGCGCTTATGAGACAAACGGAAATGTTGTTCCGATACAGGATGGCGAAATCCGGCCACACCTGAAAGACGAGTGCTGTTGCTATGTGTATGAGACCAAGTAATGCTCCATGGGCGTGGGCGAGCGTCCACATCAGGCGACGTGTCGCGTTGGAGACGTCTAGATAGATGGCGGCTTTAAATGCATGCAGGATCTCAAGTGTGAGTCCGAGACATAAAAACACTAACAACGAGCACAAACCGAATCGCAAGTGGCGAGCCGCGTAATTGATAGATGGACTGGTGGTGGTCACGGACTACTCCCGGAGAAACAGTGGGCGCGTGTTGCGCAGGCTAAAGAATTGGCGCATCTTGGCTGTATCGAGCGAACCATCTTCGTTAAATAGTAATTGCGGGTCGCGGCGATTGCCTGACTGCGTGCTGTTGCGCCACGTTGTCAGGGCGTCCAGCGCGTGTTCAAAGCGTTCTTCACGAGTTGCCACGAAGTCGTAGTTAAGTCCTTCATAGCCCGGGAGACTTCGCATGGAATCGGCTGCGATGTAGCGAACGGCGGCGTATGGGTCGCCAAGTAATTCTCCCAGATACGGAATCATCCAAGTTGTCCCAGAGGCAGTTTGGGCCGGCTCCCACCCATAGCTGGAGGCGGTGATAGCTCTCTGCCCGGCATCTCCTGTGAGTAGCCACAGTATTGAGGCTGCGACATTACGCTCATCGTCTTTGAGCGGTGGCATCGGAAGGTCGTACCAGTCCCGCAGGTGCTCTCCTGACCACTCAAGGGTTTGATCAAGGTGACACAGGTTACATGCATTTGGCCTTCCCACCTCCACGCTTTCTTGAATCGAAGGAGTCGTCACCGTATGGCTTCGGATCGATCGCAGTAATCCGTATGACGTATATGGCATATGGCAGTTGTAACAACTACTACCTGAAGAGTTCACCCCATGGTTTGTATGCGCAGATACGTCGACGGTGAATTCTTGATGGCATTGGGTGCACGCGGTGTTATCGTCCATGCCTGCCGAAACTTGGTGTGTGTCAGCCCAGGTTGATACCGACCGGGGGTCTTCCGCCGTTTTGTGCATCGTATGGCATGAGAAACAGCTGAGACTTTGTTGAGTCGTGTCGGCATTCTGGAAACAGGGTGAGTCGATCAGGCCGTTGTACTCGCGGCCAGAGACACGCACCTGTCCATCTGACCAGAATGACCCTCGGATAAAGTCAGGATCGGTGTTAAGTAGTTGCTGCATCTCAGGACTATTCGCATTAGTCGTAGGGTGGGCGACGAATCGAGTGTCACGCAGTTCGTCTCCAGGTCGATAGGCTAGTCCTGATGTACTG
>DTWD01000518.1 GCA_012963185.1 Acidobacteriota bacterium | reverse complement strand
GAAGAGGCGGGACCCCACGCCACGCACCGGGATGACCTCGACCGGGGCATAGTTCGGCATCATGTAGTGGTCAAAGGAGGCTCGAGTAATGTCGCTCATGAAATCAGTTTTCCAACGAAGTATTCAAAATAAGCACCTTATGGTACCGCAGCATCGGTCCTGTAACGTTAAGGTAAGGATTTTCATTGCCTTCACGGGTCGTTTCAAAGCGCTCTTGACCCTTTTCTGATCTAACCGATTTCATCGAATCAGCGGATGCCACGCAAAGGTATTGTCGCGATTTCTGAAATTTCTCCTCACAGCTACGCCTTATCTCGAGGAGGAATTCCGGCCCATCGCCCGGTGATATCGTTTTCGATATCCAACAGATCCAGCAGGCGACCCACCGTTCCGTCTACGATGTCTTCGACACTCTGCGGTCGGGTATAAAAGGCAGGAACTGGCGGTGCAATAATGGCGCCGATAGAAGCTGCTTCGTATAGCAAGCGACAATGGCCCGCGTGTAAGGGCATTTCTCTTGGAACCAGAATTAGTTTGCGTCGTTCTTTTAGAACGACGTCCGCTGCACGAACCAGCAGGTTGTCGTCGTACGAATTGGCAACGCCGGACAGTGTTTTCATCGAACATGGAGCTATGACCATACCGGCTGTTTGAAACGATCCGCTGGAGATGGATGCCGCCAGGTTTTGGTCGTTGTGGACAACATCGGCTAACGCCTCCACGTCCTTGACCGAACGATCCGTTTCCAGGGTTATCGAGAGTTTCCCGCCGTTGCTGATTACTACATGTGTTTCGCAATCCTCAACTTCAGACAAAACTTCAAGTAGGCGGATTCCATAAACCACACCACTGGCACCAGACATACCAACTATAATTCTCATTCCGGTACGTCACCTCAGACTAAGTGTCATGTATTGATACCTGCCAAGCTGCTAATCTCGTCAGGTTTATCGTGACGATGCACGATGGCCTTCTTGCGCACGAAACGTAGAATGCCATCAGGACCATAGCGAGAGCCGCCAAGACCCGAACATTTGAAAGCGTTTTTTTCTGCGTCAAGACCTACTTCGCCAACCAGATCAATGTCATTGATAAAGATGCCACCTGCATCCACCCGTGCGGCGACGGCTTCCGCGTCCTGCTCGGCACCGAATACAGCGGCGCTGAGACCATAACTGGTGTCGTTGGCGAGGGAAACGGCCTCGTCAACAGATCCTACGCGCATCACCGGCAGTACCGGGCCGAATGTTTCCTCTCGCATGATCTGCATACCGTGATCCACATTGACGATGATTGTGGGGCGTAACCATTGGCCGCCTTCGTGATTTTCGATCGTACCACCGGTCATGACCTTTGCCCCCTTTTCAACCGCGTCGTCAAGTTGATTCTGAACAATCTCTGCCTGACGAGAAAATATGAAGGGGCCAATATGGCCCTGCCGAATATCTGGATAGTTAATCTCAATCTCACCGGCCAAACTGCACAATTTCTCCACGAACGCATCGTAGACGGCGTATTCCACATATATTCGCTCGGTAGCAAAGCATGCCTGCCCGCAATTGACGATACTACCGCGCATGATTGAATGAGCGGCCGCCTCCAGGTCGGCGGATTCAAGCACGATAGCAGGGTCCTTGCCTCCGAGCTCTAACATCGCAGGGATAAAGGCCTGCGCCGCCGCCTTGGCGACCTTGCGGCCTGTCGCGACACTGCCGGTGAAAACGACGGCATCGGAGCGTTCAATCAACGCCTGACCCGTATTCCCATCGCCTCCTAATATGCTCACTACCGCGTCGAGCTCGGGAACGTCACCCAACGCCGCTTGCACCGGGACGATGAAGCGTGGAGTCAACTCACTGGGCTTGATCGCGACCGAACATCCCGCGAGCAAAGCGGGCACCGCGTCCAGAAACGACAATATCAGAGGATAATTCCACGGCGAAATGACTGCCAACAGCGAGTACGGTACATATTG
>DTWD01000517.1 GCA_012963185.1 Acidobacteriota bacterium | reverse complement strand
TGTTTCGAGTGTATAAACCAAGGCTTCCATGTCTTTGCCGTTGTTGTAAAGGTATGGAGCCACACGGATCGTATCACCGCGTAGCGAGACAGATAAGTTGGATCGCTTGAGTTCGGCTGCGATTCGAGAAGGTTCAGCGTGGTTTGGTAGATGGATTCCAAACAGGTGACCCGTTCGCCAGGCTTCGTCATCTACAAGACACCCGATCGCTTCAAGCTTGGGGACGACTTGATTCGTGAGCGACGCTGTATGTTTGGCAATGGTTGCCGGATCCCATTCAAGGACTTGCGTTAAAGCTGCTCTAAGCATGGGTAGTAAGACAAAATTGGAGCGTTCGCCCACATCGTAACGAATTGCGCCGTCACGGTATTCATCTCGATAGTGGACCAAGTTCGAGAAGTCGTTGCTGTCTTTTCGCGCGATCCAGTTTTCTTCAAGTGGAGTTCCATTATCAAAGGCCTCTCCAAAGTAGGCGACTCCAATTCCGTATGGACCGGTAAGCCACTTGTAGCCGGCGCAAATAAGGGCATCCGGACGTATCTTTTCAATATTGAATGGCCTCGCCCCTATGGACTGCGTGCCATCGATAACGAGTCTTGCACCGACAGCCTTCGTTTTTTTGCTGATCGCGTAGAGGTCAAAACGGAGACCATCCGTCCAGTGCAGCTCTGGAATAATTACGACTGCGGTGTTTTGGTCAATTGCATCAACTAGCGTTTCGTTCCACGCGACTGCCCGTGACCCGTTTGTCTTTGGCGCATTTACTATGCGTAAAGTCGCACCACTGCTCTTGCATGCACGTCGCCAAGTGTAGACTGCGCTAGGAAACTGTTCCTCGACCATGACCACCTGATGTGTCGACTCTAGTACGGTGTTTCTGGCAACGGTGGCCATGCCATATGAAACAGAAGGAATGATGGCAACTTGTTCTGGAGTAGTGGCACCAATGAGACTCGAAAAGAGTTTTCTTACCGCGGTGGCAGGTTCAAAAAAATCTTCACACTCAATTGTTTGTGGATTGGCGAGTCGCTTGATCGCTTGTTGGGCCGCATCCGAAACGTTTTTCGATACAGGGGCCATGTAGGCACAATTGAGGTAATGGCAAGCGTCATCGAGCGAGAACAGCGATCTGTAATTCAATTTAGTTGACCGTTTAGTCTTCTTTTCCAGCAAAATTCATCAGGATGGATTCACTGGCCGGTAAAATGCTGAGGTCATTTCTTATTTTTGCCAACAAAAGTAAGCCTTGAATCGAAGCGAGCAGGCCGTCAGCATTCGTATCGATGTCTCTGATACTGAACTCTCCAGTGCTACGACCGGCAGCGAGTAGTGCACGAAAAGCGCGGCGTTGTTGCTCAGACAATCGCTTAATTTCGGTAGCGATGTTCGGTTCATTGGTCCCTCGAATTTCAGCCGAGAGATTTCCGAGCAGTGAGCCTCGAACATAACCAGATGTTTCCCATTCTGCGTAGTGAAACGCAAAAAGTTCCCTTAAGTAATGACGGAAATCATGACTGTGTGAGGTGGGTGGTTTTTGTAGCCAGGTTTTCAATAGCCCCGTTTCGTCCCAGCTATCTGAAAGTATCTCGAGTAAAAGGTGTCGTTTTACTCGAG
>DTWD01000516.1 GCA_012963185.1 Acidobacteriota bacterium | reverse complement strand
CTCGCGTGAAAATTTACGCCGCTTCTTTGAGGTGGATTGGCAACACGTAGCCTGGGCTGCGGCAAGCGAACTGGTCGCGTCATGTCTGTGCCGGTTGGTGACGCGATGCTTGGTCGTGTCGTGAATGCGCTGGGACAACCAATAGATGGAAAAGGACCGATTGCCTCTGACAAGCAATCACCGATCGAAAGAATTGCCCCGGGTGTGGTCGACCGCCAACCAGTGATGGAACCTTTTCAAACGGGTCTTAAAGCGATTGACACGATGGTGCCCATTGGTCGCGGTCAGCGGGAACTAATTATTGGTGACCGTCAAACTGGAAAAACGGCGGTTGCCCTTGACGCGATCATTAACCAGAAAGGCCTTGACGTCGTCTGTATATACAATGCTATTGGTCAGAAGCAATCAACGATTGCGCAAGTGGTTCGCACTCTCGAAAACGAGGGCGCGATGGAGTACACGATCGTCGTTGCGGCCGCGGCGTCAGACCCAGCATCGTTTTTGTATATCAGTCCTTATTCTGCATGCACAATCGGCGAGCATTTTCGAGACACGGGACGCCATGCGGTCTGTGTGTACGATGATTTATCAAAACACGCTCAAGCCTACCGTGAAATTTCACTGTTACTGAGGCGACCACCAGGTCGCGAGGCTTTTCCCGGCGACGTCTTTTACTTGCACTCGCGCTTGTTAGAACGCGCGGCTAAATTGAATAATGAGCAGGGTGGTGGGTCGTTAACGGCGTTGCCGGTTATCGAGACACAAGCGGGAGATCTCTCGGCTTATATTCCGACGAACGTTATCTCTATCACCGACGGCCAGATCTTTCTTGAATCAGACTTATTTCACCAGGGAATTCGACCGGCTATTAATGTCGGCAATTCGGTTTCACGAGTCGGTGGCAATGCCCAAGTGAAAGCAATGCGACAGGTTGCTGGCACGCTCCGGCTTGACCTCGCGGATTTTAGGGAACTCCAAGCGTTTGCACAGTTTGGTAGCGATGTCGACAAAACTACGCAGCAACAACTAAGCCGGGGAAGTCGGCTCGTTGAGCTTTTGAAGCAGCCACAATATCGGCCATTACCAGTCGAGCGGCAGGTTGTTCTGCTTTTTGCTGGAACGAGGGGGTTTCTTGATCGTGTCGCGGTGGCAAGCATCTCAAACTATGAACAGGGTTTATATCAATTTATGGATGCGCGGCATTCGGAAGTCATTTCTCGTCTGGCTTCTGAAAAGAAACTTGATGATCAATTAACAGCCGATCTTGAAAATGCCCTAAAAGAATTTACTGAGCAATTTATTGCGACGAATAACGATGCGGCTGCTTAACCAGGCAAAGAGTTGTGCCATCACTCATTGATCTCCGCCGACGCCTGCGCGCAGTGAAGTCGACTGAACAGATCACAAAAGCGATGAAGGCAATCTCCGCATCGAAGTTGCGGAAAGCTCAAGACCGGATGGTGAGCGCTCGACCATTTGCTCAGTTGATGCAGCGAGTATTGGGTGACTTGGCCCTTCAGGTTGACTCAACGGCGCATCCACTGCTTTCGGGACCGGTATCACCCAGTGCACCAAAACTTCTTATTGTGGTGACAGCTGACAAGGGCTTATGTGGCGGATTTAATTCCACGTTGATTCGAAAGGCAACCTCGGTTATCAAAGAGACCGATAGCCACGTTGTGGTGGGACTTGTCGGACGAAGAGGGCGCGATTATTTTGTTAGGCGAGATGTGGATGTGTGCTTTGAAGAAGTCAACATCTTTAATGACCTTCAGTATTCACACGCTCAGGCGATGGCTCGGATCGCGATCGAACAGTACTCAAGCGGTGAAGCCTCAGGTGTGTCGGTGATTTACAACGAGTTCAAGAGCGTGATGCAACAACAGGTCGTAGTCGAGTCATTGTTGCCTATTCCTAAAACGGCTGTTGAAGATGAAGACGGGGTTCCGGGCGCGGACTACCTTTTTGAACCCGCCCCGTCTGAAATTTTTGATGACCTATTACCTCGTTACATTGAGACCCAATTCTTTCGTGCGTTGCTCGAATCTGCGGCAGCCGAGCACGCGGCACGGATGACAGCCATGGATTCAGCGTCCAGAAATGCCGGAGAGATGATCGACTCTCTAACGCTGCACATGAACAAAGTGCGCCAGGCGGCCATCACGCGTGAACTGATCGAAGTGGTATCGGGAGCAGACGCATTATAGGCTGAGGTGGAAAACTCGGTTCTCGAATATGG
Organism: Acidobacteriota bacterium; assembly: GCA_012963185.1. Next base: position 10,347 of record DTWD01000516.1, on the reverse strand, counting down.
CAGGAATGAGTCCTTGTAAAGAGTGAGTTTATACGGACTTTACGCGAAGTAGATAGAGAGGAACGCTAGGCATGGCAGACGAGAAGTTCGGGAAAGTCATCCGTATTATCGGACCGGTGGTTGATGTTGAGTTTGAAAGCGGGCACTTGCCTGCAATTCATAACGCCATTGAAATAGATGCTGGGGACCAGCCTGCAATTATTGCCGAAGTCGAACAGCATCTTGGTGAAAATCGTGTCCGAGCCGTCGCCATGACAATGACGGATGGAATGACACGAGGAACCACGGTGACAGACACCGGAGCGCCGATATCTGTTCCCGTTGGTCCCAATACCCTCGGCCGCGTTCTCAATGTTTTGGGGGAACCAATTGATTTCCCTGATCGTCCAGTTCGAACAGAGGAAAGGTGGCCGATTCACCGGTCGGCACCCTCGTTACAAGACCAATCGACAGAACTCAAGATGTTCGAAACAGGTATCAAGGTCATCGATCTCCTTGAGCCATATCTACAAGGCGGAAAGATTGGTCTGTTTGGTGGCGCCGGTGTCGGTAAGACGGTTGTCATCATGGAATTGATTAACAATATTTCGATCAAGCACGGTGGTGTATCGGTCTTCGGTGGAGTTGGAGAACGAACCCGTGAAGGGAATGACCTCTGGCTCGAAATGCAGGAAAGTGGTGTCATTCACCCGGATGACCCTGAAAAATCTCGAGCGGCCTTGATTTACGGACAGATGACAGAACCCCCCGGAGCAAGGCTTCGCGTGGCTCTTAGTGCACTAACGATTGCTGAATATTTCCGTGATGCTGAAAACAAGGACGTTCTACTTTTTATTGACAACATTTTTCGATTCACACAGGCAGGTTCAGAGGTTTCCGCTTTGCTTGGCCGGATGCCTTCAGCTGTTGGCTACCAACCAACGCTTCTATCGGAAATGGGCGAACTCCAAGAGCGGATCACTTCGACCAAGAAAGGTTCGATAACATCAGTACAGGCGATTTACGTTCCGGCTGATGACTATACGGATCCTGCCCCTGCCACGACATTTGCACACCTTGATGCCACAACGGAACTTTCTCGTAGTATCGCGGCACAAGGTTTATATCCGGCTGTTGATCCACTGTCTTCTACCTCGCGAATTCTCGATCCAAACATTATTGGCGAAGAGCATTATTCGGTAGCGAGATCAGTCAAGGAGGTCTTGCAAAGGTACAAAGACCTGCGGGACATCATTGCGATTCTTGGTATAGACGAACTTTCTGAAGACGATAAAGTTGCCGTTACCCGAGCGCGAAAGATCCAGCGGTTTTTATCGCAGCCATTTTTTGTTGCAGATCAATTCACCGGCATGGAAGGTCGGTATGTACCAATAGCGGATACAGTCCGCGGGTTTAAAGAAATCGTTGAGGGTAAACACGACGATATTCCAGAACAAGCGTTTAAGATGGTTGGCACTATTGAAGAAGCACTTGAAAATGCAGAGAAACTGAAGGCGACAGCCTAGAATGACTCTACCTGCCCATCTGACGCTTGAGCTCGTCACACCGGAACGTTCCGTCGCCTTAGAAACGGTCGATGAAGTCGAAATTCCTGGAATAGACGGATATCTCGGTGTGCTCCCGGGGCACACGCCGTTGCTAGTTGCCTTGAAAGTTGGAGAGCTTTGGTATCGAAAGGGCGAAGAAAGAACGTTTGTCTCGGTTGCGTTTGGTTTTGCAGAAGTTCTTCCAGACCGGGTTCGAGTATTGGCACAGGTTGCAGAAAGCGCAAACGATATCGATATCGATAGAGCCGAAGCAGCAGCAAATCGCGCCCGTGAAAAGATGGCTTCTTCTGTAGAAGACGTCGACTTCGAGCGTGCGCAGTTAGCACTGCTAAAATCAACGTTACGCCTCGAAGTTTCGAAAAAGGCACGTTCTTTCGGCTCCTAAATATCGCATACTAAACAGGACGGGTTTCTGAACAGACATCTTTAGAGGATGCGACTCAACTGCGCTGCGCTTACCGACACGGGCGTTCGCCGCACAGCTAATGAAGACAATTACTGTGTCCGAGAGGACCTCGGTTTATTTGTCGTTGCAGATGGCATGGGTGGTCATGTTGCTGGTGAAGTTGCTGCACGAGTGGCAGTCGAAGAACTCGAACGTTACGTTGCTAGCACAAAGAACACAGGCCCTATCGATACTTGGTCGGTGCTGTTCGACCCGATGCTTGGACAAAACGGCAAGAGGTTAAGTGCGGGAATGACGGAAGCAAATCATCAGATCGCAGCACAGATTAAACGTGATGAAAATTTGCAGGGCATGGCTACAACAGCAGTTGCAATTCTCGCCAATGGAAAGCCGCCGGCCTTAGCTCACGTCGGAGATTCTCGTGCATACCTTCTTCGCAACAAAGAGTTTTCACGTCTTACACGCGACCACTCGTGGGTCGAAGAACAAATGCGGGCCGGCGCTTTGACACCTGAGGTGGCACGGGATCACCCTTGGCGAAATATAGTGACACGGGCATTAACAGGCACGCCCGGTTTAGAGGTCGAAGTAGCAGAGAATTTCCAGTTGGGCCTTACTGATCGGCTACTCCTCTGTTCGGACGGGCTAACGACGGTCCTGTCCGACGAGGCTATAGCCACAGTACTAACAAGCGACCTTGGTCTCCAAAACGTTTGCGAAGAACTCATTCGCTTGGCGAATGAACAAGGCGGGCCCGATAATATTACCGTCGTCTTGATCGACGTCGATGCTCTCTAACCTTCAGCGGCTTCTTCGATATCGCAGTCTCATACACGCGCTGGTGATGCGTGACCTCAAGGCCCGCTACCGAGGTTCAGTTCTAGGAGTTTTTTGGTCTTTCGCGAATCCGTTACTGCTGTTAATGGTCTACACGTTTGTGTTTTCTGTCGTGCTCCCGGGGCGGTTTCCTGGCGTTGACGAAAACTACGCGCTGTTTCTCTTTTGTGGACTTCTGCCGTGGACGTGGTTCTCTTCGTCTCTAACAGAAGCATCTAACTCATTGCTTACGAATGGCAACCTCATAAAGAAAGTGTTGTTTCCTGCGGAAGTTCTTCCGATTGTCGCGGTGATCGCGAATATGGTCCATTTTTTTCTGGCCCTACCAATCTTAATTCTTGCGTTGGTTTTCTTTGCCTCTCGATTACCAACAGCAGGTGAACTACTTTGGTTTCCGGTTGTTGTCGCAGTTCAGTTTTTGATGTCTCTTGGTTTCGGTCTTATCCTTGCGGCTCTAACGGTTCACTTTCGTGACATTAAGGATTTACTTTCAAATGTATTGACACTGTGGTTCTTTGCGACACCGATTTTGTACCCATGGACGATGATGGCAGAGCGAGGGCCAATATTTTTTGGACTGCCACCACTTGGCAAATTATTGATGGATGCTAACCCGGCTTCACACCTCGTTATCTCGTATCAGGAAATACTGTTTTGGGATGGTCCGTATGGGCACTGGAGATGGCTTCTTTTCACAGCAATTCTGTCTATCGGAATGTTTTTAATTGGGTATGCGCTTTTTGATCGATTACGTGATTCCTTCGCGGAGGAAGTGTGAGCCACGCAGCTATCACAATTACCAACGTTTCGAAGCTGTACCGTAAATACGCTTACCGGCGGCAGTTCTCGACGTTAAAGAGTGCCTTACTCAAAGGGAATCTTGCGAGTGAATTGAGTCCGGACGAAGTGTTTCATGCCGTTAATGCTGTTTCCTTGACGGTGGCGAAGGGCTCTACTCTTGGCTTGATTGGTCGCAACGGTTCGGGAAAGAGCACACTCTTGAAGTTAATTGCAGGAATCACAAAGCCAACCACAGGCATGGTTGAAGTTGGCGGACGTATTTCAGCGCTTATTGAACTTGGCGCTGGGTTTCATCCTGAAATTTCTGGTCGTGAGAATGTTTTCATCAACGGTGTGATGCTTGGATTAACTACGGGCGAAATTAGAAAACGTTTTGATGAAATCGTTGAGTTTGCAGAACTTGAGGATTTTATTGATGCGCCGGTGAAAACTTATTCATCAGGGATGTATATGCGATTGGGTTTTGCCGTCGCTGTCCATGTAAATCCTGACGTTCTGTTGGTTGATGAGGTGCTAGCCGTCGGTGACGAAGGCTTTAACCTGAAGTGTTTGGACAAATTTGCGGAGTTTAAGAGACGGGGAAAAACCATCGTGCTTGTAACACATGGGTTGGGCATGGTCGAGCGTTTTTGTGACGAAGCTGTTTGGCTCGATGGAGGCAAAGCACGTGGGACGGGGGACCCCAGACGGGTAATTCATGCTTATACAACTGATGTCGAAAAAGCCGAAGAACGCGTTTTGACAGAAAGCGACAGAAAACTTCAACTGGCCGCGAGTGCGAAAGGTGAAGTTCCTGTTGTCGTTGCTGACCAACCGGTCAGTAATGATGAACCACCTGATGACATGTTTCGTGCGACACAGGGACGTTGGGGATCAGGACCAGTTACGATCGATCGCGTAACACTTGAACACGAGGAAAACGAGGCGCATATATTCCATAGCGGGGATCAACTTGTTATCAGGCTTGGGATTAGTACAACGAAACCTGTTACGGATTTTGTGTTCGGCATAAGTATCTTTAATGCCGAAGGAGTTTGTTGTTACGGAACGAACACGGACATCGAGGAATACAAGCCGGTTGAACTTGTGGGCGCCGGTGAAGTCAAGTTTCTTATCGATCGTCTTGACCTTGTTGAAGGCACTTACAAGCTAGACGTTGCGGCACATACCCTTGAAGGTTTCCAGTACGACTATCACCGCCTGCTCTATACCTTCCGTGTGAAATCTAAGACTAAAGACGCCGGTATTTATCGCCCTGAACACAGATGGATATTTAGTTCCAATATACGAATCACGTAGTTATCTAAAGGTGGCCGTCGGCGAAACCCTAACAGGTGCGCAACTGTTAAACTGAACGGCTCGGCACCAGCGTACACCGATGTTCTGTGTCACTTGACACTCCGTCACTCGCGCTTCGTTCTTTGCTACAAACGACCGCCCTAAAAAGCGGACTTAGGCGTGGTCCGTCTGGAAGCCCCTTGTCAATTACCGGGCTGACCCCTACAGCTCAAGCATTCGCAGCGTCCGTCTTTGCTTCCGAGGCGCCAGTAATATTGATAGTGCCGGCTGACCGTGACATTGAGCGCTTAGCGGCGGACGGGCGATTTTTTTTGGGTGCTCTGTCAGGCTTCTCGGAATCCGAGGCAAATCGACGAATACTGCCATTTCCCTCGTACGAAGTCGACCCGTATCGAGAAATCGAACCACATTTGGATGTCACGGCTGCGCGTGGCCGGACGTTAGCTGCATTGGCGCAGCGCCGAGCCCGTCTTGTGATCGCTTCAGCCGCCGCGGTGCTTCCGCGACTTAGTCCGCCTGGCCGTATGCTCGAGGCGATTATAGATTTACGTTCATCCGGAACGATGTCTCCAACAGAACTAATCGATCAATTAATGCAGATAGGGTTTTCTAGGACTGACCCCGTAGATTCTCACGGCCAGTTTGGTTCGCGGGGTGGCATTGTTGATATCTTTCCGGCAGGAGATACGGAACCAGTCAGAATTGAATTCGCTGGTGACACGATCGAATCTCTACGCCGATTCAATCCGAGTACGCAGCGGTCGATCGCAACCCTTGACCGGGTGTCCATTCAACCTTTGAGCGACCAATTGGAAATGGTGCCGGATGATCCAGGGTCAGTTAATCGTCAGGCTACGTTCCGAGATTATATCCAACACGCTGGCGGACACGTCATAGTTGCGGAGCCTTCGGAAATAACGGAACAACTGTCGCGTGTGGCCGAACAGCTTCAAAGTAGTTACACCGACGCGCTCGAGCGAGGCGAGGCGGTACTCGAGCCGGAGGCTCTTCAAGTCAGCGCTGACGAAGCAACGAGATGGTTTGATCGGGCACCGACCTTCGAGTCGCTTGCCGTCGGTTCGGCTGTATCTAACACCGATGCGTCAATGAGAGTACGTCACGTTTCCTGTCAGCCCGTCACCGAGTATCACGGCCGCCTTCAAGAGTGGGTTAAAGATGTCCAGCGAGGTCGAGAGCGCGGGGACACGATGGTGTTTGTGGCCGAAACGGATGGCCGTGCGGACAGGATTGTTGAGTTACTCGCAGAGCACGGTTTGGTGGCGTTGCAGCTTGGGCAGCAAGAAGGTACTTACGTAGCGGCGCTTCTTGTCACGACAGGAATGCTGACACGAGGGTTTCGGTTACCCGATGCCGCCTTTCAGGTTTATGCCGAAGGTGACCTGTTTGAAAACGAGCACTTGGTTCGTCGTCAGAAACGATCTGTAGCAAAATCTTTTTTGTCGGATTTTAGTGATCTTAAAGTTGGCGATCGAGTCGTACACGTCGAACATGGTATTGGTGCATTCGTTGGGCTACGCCAATTAGCTGTTAATCGTAATCAAACGGCGCACGAGTTTATGGAGCTCCGCTATGCGTCTGACGACAAGCTGTTCGTACCTGTCGAACAGTTGGATCTTTTACAGAAATACATGGGGGCATCAAATCCGACACTCGATCGACTCGGTGGCTCAACATGGGAAAAAGCTAAGACACGCGTCAAGAAGTCGATGCGTGAGATGGCTGGCGAATTACTTAAGCTTTATGCAGCTCGCCATGCATTACCCGGGTATGCGTTTAATGCTGACACGCACTGGCAGCAAGAGTTTGAAGACGCGTTTGAGCACGCGCTGACACCCGACCAGCAGACAGCGGTTACTGAAATAAAACTCGATATGGAAAAGGCGACAGCAATGGATCGTCTTTTGTGCGGCGACGTTGGGTATGGAAAAACAGAAGTTGCGGTTCGCGCTGCGTTTAAAGCAGTGATGGACGGCAAACAGGTTGCGCTGTTGACGGCCACGACGGTACTCGCATTTCAGCATTACAGGACCCTTCGTGAGCGTTTTGCCGCATTTCCGATACGAATCGAAATGTTAAGTCGATTTCGTACGAAATCTGAGCAGAAGTCATTGCTTGTTGAACTTGCGGCAGGAAAAATCGAAGTAATTATTGGCACTCACCGTCTTTTGTCGAAGGATGTTTCATTCCGAGATCTTGGTCTTTTAGTAATTGATGAAGAACAACGGTTTGGCGTTGCTCAGAAAGAACGAATCAAGCAAATGCGCCGCCGGGTTGACGTTCTTGCGTTGACCGCAACACCGATTCCCCGCACGCTCAATATGTCCCTTGCGGGAATTCGTGACATGTCGGTGATCGAGACGCCGCCTCGCGATCGGCTGGCGATTCAAACGAATGTGATCAAATTTGAACCTCAGGTGATTGGTCAAGCTATTCGTACAGAGCTAGGTCGAGGTGGTCAGGTCTACGTGGTTCATAACCGAGTGGAATCAATCCACTCGATAGCAAGCTTGGTTGCCCGTATAGTGCCAGAGGCTCGGCTTGCCGTAGCTCATGGTCAGACGACCGAGGTAGCGCTGGAAAAGGTGATGATCGAGTTTGTTGCTCACGAGTACGACGTTCTTATTGCAACGACGATCATTGAGAATGGACTCGACATTCCCAACGTTAATACGATCATCATTAACCACGCAGAAAAATACGGTTTGGCGCAGCTTTATCAGCTTCGAGGTCGGGTCGGAAGGTCTGACCGTCGCGCGTATGCCTACCTGGTCATTCCTGCCGATAATGTTCTTACCTCTGTTGCGCGGCAACGGCTTTCCGCAATCCGAGAATTCAGCGAATTAGGTAGTGGGTTTCGTGTTGCAGCACTCGATCTGGAAATCCGTGGCGCAGGAAATCTTCTCGGTGGTCAACAGAGTGGTCATATTGAAGCTATTGGGTTTGATATGTACGTGAAATTGTTACAACAAGCTGTTCAAGAGCTACAGGGACATGAAATTGCAGACGCTCGTAGAGCACGCGTCAATCTCGGTGTTGAGTTAAGGATTGACGAAACTTATGTGATTGAAACTAACCAACGGTTGGCTATCTACCGCAAAATTGCGGAGGCTGCTAATGAAAAGTCTCTTTCGGAGGTTATAGCTGAAGTAAGCGATCGCTATGGGTCACTTCATTCTTCAGTGGAGCGACTGGCGGAGTACGCGCGTGTACGTATCTTGGCGGATCAAATTGGTATTGAAGCAATAGACCGCGAAGGACCCTTATTGGTTGTACGTTTCAGGACCGATGCGGCACTGGACCCCGGGCAGCTAGTGAAATTCGTAGGGGAGACCGAAAGCGCGACTTTGTCCCCTGAGGGAGTGGTTAGGATTAATTTAGATGGTGCGGACGGGCATCGTAACGTGATGGGTACGCGACGAGTCAGGGTTAAGAATAAGGACTCGGTGCAAGCGTCAACACCACCGCAGACCAGCTTGACTAAGACCGAGCTTTTTGGTTCAGAAGTTAAAACCGCTGTAAAACCTGGGTCTACAGTAGACCACGAGTACCTGAACTTGGTTCAAATCGCACTTCGACGGTTGAGCGGATCTGTCTGAAGGGCTAACATACAGATGTATTTTAAATTTTGGAGACGGACCTATGTTGAGACAATTGAAATGGGCGGGTTGTTGGCGTGTTGTCGTCGTGCTGGCGACCTTGATGTCTGCGGGAAGCGTTTTTGCTCAAGAAGCCCCAGTTGCGGTTTCCGGACGGCCATCGGAACCAAATGGCCAGATTCTTCAGCGAATTCTTGTCAAGGTCAATGGTGACATCATTACCCAAACGGACCTCGAAAGACGCCAGGTTGAGGCTATACGCCAAGATGGCCTGCGGGCAACGACAGAAACAGAGTTGCGGCAGGCTCTTGTTAAAGTTACTCCACGGGTGCTCTCGGCGGCAGTCGATGAACTGCTTATTGTCCAACAAGGCCGAGAACTCGGCTATCACTTAAGTGAGGAGCAGTTTCAGGACGTAGTAGAAAACATCAAAACAGAAAATAACTTTGCGAATGACGAAGAGTTTCATGAAGCGCTCATGCAATCCGAAGGAATGACCATTGATGACCTTCATCGGACCATGGAGCGTCAGATGCTTATTAACCAGGTACAGCAGGTTGAGATATTACAAAAGGTAGTACTGACAGACAGTGAAGCGCGCGAACATTATGACAACAATTTGAGCGAATATACCGAACCAGAAACCATTACGATGAGAGAAATCCTTATACGTGTAGCGGAAGGTCTCGGAGGAACCGTTAATGTCGCGGCTGATGACCAGGCTCGGCATGAGGCGGAAGAAGCTAGGCTGCGTATTTTGGCCGGAGAAGATTTTTCGCTAGTAGCAATTTCGGTTTCCGATGCTGCATCTAAAGCGAATGGCGGTTTGATCGGTCCTATTGATCTGACATTCGTAAACGATGCTGTTCAAACAGCATTGCTCGGATTGGGAGATGAAGAAATTTCTGGACCCATTCGTACTCCTGCTGGTTACCACATTCTTCAACTAGTCGAACGGACAGAACCCACGCCTCTTCCATTTGAAGAGGTTCGTGAGACAATCGGCAACAGTGTGTTCAGTGAGCGACGTGTAGAAGAGTATAGGAACTACATCGGTCGTTTGCGTAACGAAGCGGTTATCGAATGGAAGGACACTCAATTTGAGGAAGCCTTTCTATCATATGACTCCGAACGTGATGGAGACGTCACGGTAGGAGGGTAGTCATTTCGAATTCCTACTATCTTCGGTGGGAAATACCGCGCCCGTTACTAACATGCACTGGTATGCTGTCTGGACGCGTTCGCGACACGAACAGGTCGTGCGTCAACAACTAGAGCATCATCACCTAGAAGCATTTCTTCCTACAATCACACGTTGGAGCCGCTGGAAGGATCGTAAGAAGAAAATAGATTGGCCATTATTTCCGAGTTATTGTTTTGCGCGTTTTGAAGCCGCAGAGCGGGTACGAGTCCTGAAATGCTCAGGGGTAGTCAACATCGTATCGTTTAATGACAAAATTACGCCGATTCCCGACTCAGAACTTGAAAGTATTCGTACGCTTGTAGAAAGTGATTTTCAGTATGACCCGTGTCCTCTTATTCGTCAGGGAATGATGGTCGAAGTTGTACACGGCCCACTACGGGGGGTCATTGGTCGACTCGTACGTAAAGGTTCTCATGCGCGACTCGTGCTTTCGGTCGATTTGATCGAGCAGGCGGTGAGTGTCGAGGTTGATGCGGCTGATGTAAAGTCGTACTAACACAGGGTTATTGATGAAGATCGGATCAGTTTTACTCGACCACGAGTACGCGCTTGCTCCCATGGCCGGAATGACGGACACGGCTTTTCGGCGCCTTGTAAAGTGGAATGGAGGTTGTGGTCTTGTGTTGACGGAGATGG
>DTWD01000515.1 GCA_012963185.1 Acidobacteriota bacterium | reverse complement strand
TGCTGCCTGCCGGACAACCCCCGGACCAAAATCAATCAGATACGCAGTCTCGTCAACGACGACCGCCGTGGCTGGCCCTGACCGGTCTGGTTCCGCGCCAGGCGTTCCCGTCCCGAGCAACACAACTCGCGTACGGCCAGTGGGTACTGGCGGCGCCAGCGACTCTTCATCCGTTGCACTCAATGACGCATCACCCATGACATCATCCGCCTGGGATGTCTCAGGTGGCGACGCACCGCATCCAACAACAAACAGCAGCAAGCAGAACCACCAGCCTGTACGTTTCACGATGACTTCCAGCAACAGCCGTCCTCTAGTCACGAATACCAGCCGGAAGATTGTCAGGTTCATCGCTCTGCCATGTAATTTCGAGCGTGCGCTCGTCGGGCCAACGTTCGTTCAGCGTATCACCGTAATACAGCCGTCCATTCTTCATCACATAGCGAATGGTGTTCGTATGTCGAATATTATCGAGTGGATTTTCTTCAAGAACCACAAGGTCCGCGAGTTTGCCCGGCTCTATCGTTCCCAGGTCTCCATCAAGTCCAATTGCTTCCGCGCCAAGAATAGTGGCCGTGCGCAAAGCATCGTACTCCGATAGCCCACCTGACTGCATCGCCCACAATTCCCAGTGGTAGCCAAGCCCTTGAAGTTGACCGTGACTCCCCACTCCGACACGACCACCGGCTTCGACAATCGCTTTGATGCCCTTCGCATGATCCTCGAACACATACTCCTCATCGCGAAACCATCCCCCCGGGCCCGCGTCCACGCCGGCCCCGCGACGACGGGTTGACCCATCGAGAACCGAGTGTGGCGTAAATCGACGAAGTTTCTGGTCATCGTGTGGATTCTCACGCGTATAAAAATAATTCTCTCCGAACGGGCCACCATAAGACACCAATAATGTCGGGGTATAGGCAAGACCTGTCTCGGCCGTTAGTCGAACGACATCCTTATAAATTGGAAAAATCGGAAAGGAATGCTCTTGTCCCGGATACCCATCCAACATCATCTCAATGTTGTATTTCATGTCGAGTGCCCCCTCAGTCGTCGGGAGCAATTCCTGTTCACGTGCGGCCATCACAATCCATTGTCGCTGTTGACGATTACCAGAGGTATACATCTTGATGGTCTTGGTATCGTAGTAGTCACTGTAACGACTCAGTACATCACGTGCATGGTCGAGGTCTTTAATTTGCTCGGCACTAAACACCCCTGGTCCGGTTGAATAAATACGTGGTCCCACAATGGATCCCGTCTCAACAAGATCACCGTAGGTCAACACATCAGTTGTCCCGGTCTGCGGGTCTCGTGTGGTCGTGACCCCGTAGGCAAGATTCGCAAGGTAGGCCCAGGGTTGCGCCTTATGCACACCAAACGTCGGGCGCATATGCGCATGGGTATCAACAAACCCTGGCACGATCGTCGTTCCACTCACATCAAAGATACGTGCAAAATCAGGGAACTGAACCGTCCCCCGGCGACCGAGGGCCAGAATGCGATTTCCCTGCACAATCAGGTCAGCATTTTCAATCACCTGGTTCCCGCGCATGGTTACGACCCGCCCACCGCGCAACACACCAAACCCATCCGGAAAATCACGTTCGACTTCTACCGAAATTCTGATTTCAGTCGCGAGATAGCTCTGTTCTTCATCCTCATCCTCCGATGCGTTGTCATCATCAGACTGATCATCGGATGCCGCCTCAGTCCGAACTGCTTCCGCAGCACGAGCATCCTCAATGTCGTAGATAAAATGAGCGTTCCCAATAGACCAGTGTGCGAGACCGTCACGACTCCACACGGGAAACTGTCCACCTACCTCGGTCAACTGACGCACAGGGACAACAGCGCTTTCAGGATTCGCCACCGACACCGTGGGCGTGTCGCCGCCGATCACCGGCACTTCTAGGACATACAAATTATTGTCCACCTGTGCAAACGCCCGCTCACCGCTCGGGGACATCAAAACAAGAGATGCCTGTACTGGCTCTGGACGCCCTGTCTCGGTCGCACCAGTCACTTTGACGTGCGTCTGCTCATCGGTGCCATCCCACCGGATCGACACCAAACCGTCCTCGGGGTGATACAAAAAGATTCGGTCCGCATCAGTCGTAAAATGTGGCACACGTCGGCCATCGGTCGGCGCAATCATCGTCCACACGCCGCCATCGGATGGCACGGACACGATGTTTTGACTCGCACCTGATGCAAATGGACCTGCCGCTTCCTGCATGGCACGAGCCGGACCTTGGATGGCAACAATCCGATCACCTGCTGGTGACCACATGGGTGTCTGGTAAATCGCTGCCGTCGTCGTTAATTGCGTTGGCTCCACGCTGCCGTCGACCCGTGTTTTGTAGAGGTGCCCGCCGTCCGGCGACCACGTCACAAAGGTCACCCACTCTCCGTCAGGTGACCACGTCGGCTGCGCCTCCACAACCTCCAGTGACGTGAGACGTCGTGGTTCACCGTCCGGAAGCGACACGACATACAACCGGTCGAGTGCGGCAAAAGCTAACTGACCCCCGTCTGGCGATGGAACCGCGTCGCGAATTTGACGGACCGTAAACAGGCGTTCGTTTGAGACGGGATACTTAAAAGCCAGTTCAGGCCCAATGTCGAGCTCCGATTGAACTCGAAACGGCACCGCGACCGGCTGGCCTCCTTCGGCTATGGGTACGCGCCATATCTTGCCGCCGTACGACACCACAACTTCTGTTGAGTCTGGCGTAAACGACATGCCCGGTAAAACGTCACTACTCGCCACCGATTCCTGGTCATCACGGGTGACCGGGTACGCCAGCCAGCGCTCTTCTCCAGTCGCTAGTTCCCGCAAACGGAGACCTGTGTGTTCTTCATGTCGTGTGCCGTACACAAGCCAGGATCCATCCGGCGACACCGTCGGCCGAAACGCAGACCCATAGCGTGAACTTCGTGTGTATTGTTCACCTGTATCACGGTCGTACACAGCAAGCTGATACTGCGGAAGAATTGCGTTGTATTGCCACAAATTAGTCCGCTGCGCGAACCATATGTGTCGTCCATCCGGGGTCGGGGTCGGACCCGTAATACGACGAGATCCCGGCTCCTTAATGATCTGAATACCTGTCCCGCCATCGACATGCCACATCCAGAGCTTCGGGTTCCGGGCATCACCGCGAACAGCCATGTTCTCTGCAGTCGCCGCGACAACATAGTTACCATCGGGTAACCACTCCGGAGACTCGTAACTTTTAGTCGAGCCATTTGTCAGCTGACGTGTCTCTTTTGAGACAATGTCGATCAGCCACAGATTCTCAGACCCGTCGCGATCCGACACGAAAACTACCTCGGACCCGTCAGGGCTATATCGCGGCTGATTGTCGTACGGCATTCCGTCCGTCAGTGGTACCGCCTCCCCTCCAGCCAAAGGTATCGTGTACAGGTCACCTAACAGGTCAAACACCACGGTCTCCCCATCCGGACTGACATCGACAGAAATCCACGTGCCTTCATCGGTATCCAGTGAGAATGTTCGTTCTGGGTCGAGTGGTAAGTCCCGATCATCAGCAGGGCTTGGGTCTTCCTGTGCCCCAACAACAACCGACACGCAAAGAGCAACTACGGCAAATGGTAGAACTCGCATGGACTAATTCTACCGAGGCGCTACCATGAGAGCAGCAATGAGTCTTCGCCTGGCGCGAATCACACTACGAGAAATCAAGCTAGGGCTGCAAAACCCTTCAGAATGGTCACTTTTTCCGATCGAAGAGCGTCGGGTCCTCTTAATCACGTTGACCGACACTGATGGCGTCACTACGTGGAGTGAGTGCTCTGTCGACGACCGACCGACATCCTCACCGGAAACGATTGACACCGCATGGCTGGCCATTACCAACTGGGTCGGACCGAGAATTCTCGGAACCAGTACCAACCATCCATCCGAGGTGGATAGTCTCCTTAATCGAGGCATCCGGGGACATCGGGCCGCCAAAGCTGCCATTGAAATGGGAACTTGGGCGCTCTGGGCCACGCGAGAAGGAAAGAGTCTCGCTCACGTTCTCGGCGGTAATAACGATACCTTTCTCGGTGGCATCGTTCTCGCTGTACAGCAAACACCAAGCATCCTCGTCGACCAGGCGCGCCACGCGCTATCTCAGGGTTATCAAAAGATCACGATCTGTATCCAACCAGGCTCCGACATCGAATGCCTTGGCGCGGCGCGTGAAGCTTTGGGTGCTGAAGCACCGCTTGCGGTAGACGGCATGGGAACATATTCCTTGGATCACGCTGGCCACTTAACCGACCTCTGCGCGTATCAACCGCTACTCATCGAACAACCACTCGCGCCAGACAATCTTCAGAAACATGCTCTATTACAGGACCGGATCGGTACGCCGATCTGTCTCGACGAATCCATTACTCATGTAGGACATGCCGAGGACATGCTCACTCTTGGTGCCGGTCGTATCATGAACATCAAAGCCAGCCGTGTCGGTGGGTTTACTCAGGCAAAGGCCATTCATGATCTCTGCCAACATCATGCGATGCCTGCCTTCTGCGGAAGCCATTTCGAAACCGGAATCGGTCGAACATACGCTGTGGCTCTTGCGTCCCTTCCACATTTCAGTTTACCGAGTGATATTAGTCCATCAGCGCGCTACTGGCGCGAGGACACCATCACACCAGAATGGGAAATGACTGCAGACGGAAGAATGAGCATTCCCATCACGCAAACAGGTCTCGGAGTCACTGTTGACGTCGATATGATTGACAACCACACTGTCCGAACCAAAACCCTCGTCGCGCCGTAAACAGCGTCGGCACACTAGTGCGACTGTGGGTCGATACGTTGCTGTTGCCTCGCTACATACTTAACAATTCAATATCGGCGATCAATTTCTCGACTTCAAACGAAATCGACCCATTGTAGACGCCACGAAGTCTTCCGTTTTGATCCACGAGAAGAACTTTCTCTGTATGCAAAAATAATTCTGGCGACCTACCCACTTCATCCAGTCGACCGTCATCAGCAAAATACGAATCACGCGCTAATCGGTAGATCGTTTGTTCGTCCCCGGTCACTAATTTCCAATGATCAGGGTCAATGCCTCGTTCCTCGCCAAATGTTCGTAACACTTCTACGCTGTCATACCGCGGTGCGACACTATACGAGACGAGCAATACGTCATCACGGTGTGCTACAGCGTCTTGTACTTTCGACAGTTGTGTCACGAGCGTTGGGCAGATCACGTTACAGCTCGTGAAAATAAATGACGCGACATGGAGCCGGCCGTGCAAATCACCCCGTGTAATTCGTTCTCCGGTCTGAGTAACGAGTGCGAATTCACCTATTTCATGATCGACTGATTCAGTCCACCGCGGGGTAAAGTCAACGCTATCGTAAAACGGCAGTGTGATTCGTGATGCGTAGTCCGCATCCCGCCCACACCCACTCCCTAGCAATGCAACGGCGACAATCAACAATGTCCCAAGAATGTCTCGCCTCATGATCCTGGTCTTTCTTCAACCAATGGAAGACATGGCTGAGCATTGACATAGCCATATCGCCGACCATTCTTCATTTCATAATTTAGGTAAAGATAACCGTCAGGTGTCCACGCTTGTTGGAGGCCTTCCTCGCGTCCATTCACATAATGGCGAATCTCGTACGGATGGCCGTTTTCGTACCACGTACGGTACTCACCCTCTGGAATCCGACCGCGATACTGTGACTCTCGTCGCAATGTACCATCAGGCCACCATTCACGCGTAACAGAAAGCTTTGGGCTTTGGCCCTGACATGAAACAACTGTAATGATCAACGACCCAACAAACAACAGTGAGAACAAACGCACCCTAGGCACTCATTACCTCAATTTCTGATTGTGCCAGGAGCTCC
>DTWD01000514.1 GCA_012963185.1 Acidobacteriota bacterium | reverse complement strand
TAAACGCGCCACCGGGGAGTGTTACATCACTCCGTCGAAAGCTCGCCTGTGCGGCAATGCGACTCGTTGCGCGCCAATTAAGACCTCCGCCCCAATCAACCCGACGACCACCAAAAAATCCTTGCGGTGAATACCGCGCATTCCCTGACAATCGTTGTGACGGGTCGCTCCGATAAAACACGCTGGGTTGCCAAAACCTGTAGGTGCCAACCGGTATAGTCGTGTCCTTGGCAATCTGAAATGGCACGTCAAGTTGCTCAAACATCTTGTTCGTAATGAATGTAACGCTCGATCCATCTTCAAACTGAATCCCCATCATGTGGTGAACACGGCGCGTCAACAACCGATTCGATTGATCCGTGGTGTATTCAACATTCATCATGGGATCCATCGAACGGATTCCCCATCGGCCAGGTCGAGGATTCCATTGCCCGTGAAGTTTCGATCGACGAATACCAAGACGCGGCACGAACCCTACCTCGGCATTGAAGTTGTCTTGAATGTCGCTATATTCGCTATAGATACGAGCCGATGGGCTTAACCACATCACCATCATGTGTCCCATCATGTCGTCGCGCCTCACCTGCGGTGATTCTGTTTTCGCCACAAATCCCGTAATCGACAAAAATGGATGCGGGGTGAGTGATGTATCGACGGCCATCGTCCTATTAAAGTGCGACCCTCCGATCGCTTCTTTGTTAACGACAATGCCACCGACCTTGGAACGGGCAAAAATATCCCGACTATACCGACCCACGAAAAAGTTCTCACCCGGTTGGCCGCCTACCGACTGCGTTTGGATGTTCATAACGGCGATATTGTGTCGTTCCACCTTACCGGTAAGTCTCGTGCCGCCAATAATCGGCACAGGTTGCCCGCCGGAAAGTCCAATGCGACGTGTGAAAAACAAGTCAGCCAGTCGGCCAAATGACTGCTGTGATTTCACACTGAACATCCCGGCATTCTCGAGAAAGAAGTCTCGTTTCTCAGGAAAAAACAACGGGAAGCGCGTCAAGTTAACCTGTTGCTCATCGACTTCAACCTGTGCGAAATCTGTGTTTAACGTCACGTCAAGGTTAAGCCCAGCAGCGATACCGTACTTGACGTCAACGCCGACATCATTCATTCCAGAACCATCGAACACAGCGACGGTGTTTCGGTCCTGCCTTCCTGCCCCTAGAACATATGGAGTAACACGCAGGTCCATACCTCGATCGATACCAGGCAACCCAACTAACGTACCGGCACGACTGACACGGGTCAGTTGATATCCTTTCGGAACGGGCGCCCAGTACGCCTGTTCATTCTTGCGCCTGATATTCCTCATAAAATTGAGGCCCCATATCTGGCGATCCGTCTTGGGAAACCGCATCGTCACCATCGGTATTTCGATCTCGGCAACCCACCCGCTTCCAGTCTGTCGTGTTGACACATTCCAGACACCATCCCAGTCGATATTGATATTCGAGTTCGTCGAATTAAAACTTCGGCTGTAGCCGCCTTCGCCCTCTTCGGAAATCTGCTGTTCAAGCTTGGCGCCAAGTGGACTCGTCACAAACATGTAGCCAGAGCGTCTGTCGTTAAACGTATCGAGAATGATCTGGAAATTGTCTTCATCTAATAGTTGCAATGAGTCACGTCTCATCTCGGTGGCAATGACACCATCCGCAATAGAGTCATGAGCCTCCATCGCGATGTATAGCGATTCCGAGTCATACATAAGCCGGACAATCGTGCGTTCCGTCGCTGGCTCACCCTCATTTGGTTCTTGTTGGGTAAAGTTTTCAATCACTGCGGCATTAGCCCAGGCGGACTCATCCAAAACGCCATCAATCTCCGGCGGCTGTACTGCCCGAGGAGGTTCGACGGTAAAGAGCTCATTCACCACTCCCGCCGCCCTCTCTTGTTCTGTAATCCCACTGACACCAAACGCCCTCTCACTCGCATTACTCAACTTGTCTTCTTCACGAGATGCGCGGACCAGTGAGGTGGTCTCCGCTTCGATCAGCACAATCGAGTCGCCTGAATTCATTCTGGTCTCTTCGGTTCGACCTGCCGTAAGTTCTCTCAGGACCCAGGTTGCAAGTTGGTCCTGCAACTGAAATAACTCTTCAACCATCCCGTCTACAGAAAAAGATGCCAACACTTCAGCTGTATCTTTATGCGTCAGTCGCGCGGTAATCTGAAGCTGACCCTCTAAGACCTGATACGAGCCACTGACAATGACATTCCCAAGCAGCCCTTCTCGAAAATCACGACCGTTCCGTCTCGGATTCACACGAGGAACACCGTCTAAATGAGCCGTTATCGTGTCTGCGATACCAATACCGATCCAATCACTCTCCGGATCAGTGCCACGATGCACAAACGGCAAAACACTGCTCGACTGATTTTCTTTGGCATCGATGGCCGAACTGGTTCTGTCTTGTCCAGCGCGGACATCCTGAATACCCACCAGTGCGACACCACATACGGCGAGCACAACCTGACCCACTGCAAGCCGGAACGACTTATTCATTTGCATTCATCCACCACGAAACAATTTGAAAGGGCATGTAGTTTGCTCGATACGTGCATACCTTAGGAGACCGACCGAGAATTCTAAGACCTTATTAACCAGAGGCGCAATAAGCGTCATTTTGTTTCATGAGACTACTTGACGGTCAAACCGGAACAATCGAGCAACGTCGAGACGACAGAAATAACAACTCAGCACGCACCAATAGCGACCAAATACACCAACAATATTGGAAGAACGAGCCAGGCCAGTACTGTAAGTCCGCAACCCGTACCAGCTAGGACTAATCCAGCCAACACCAACTTGGCAACTGGAGTCAGCGATACAAGATTTCTGTTGCAGTGTCTACAAGCGCGCGCCGTCTCTTCAACGGCTTGGCCGCAGAATGGGCATTCTTTCATGCATTGCCCAGATAATTACTGTCCGTCACAACTACGGGCGAACCAGAGCCACGCATTAGACGCCAGGTTCTTTAGCACAGACCGCAGGTAATGAATACGTCAGCCCAAAGTGAAACTGACGTGCCATTACACCTAAACCGCTGCAATGACACTTCTGCTCAGTCCGACTCTGCAGTGCTCGTCTTCGCTTGTAACTATTCAGCCGTCGTTTCGTACTGAGCTTCGACTTTCATGAGCACAGCCTTAATCGCGGCGGCCCAAATGCGATTACCTTTATCATTGAGATGCAAGCCATCGTCGATAAACACATCGTCCATCACCTGGCCATTCGCCTTTAGAAATGGTGTAGCCACATCAATAAAATGCAAGCGGTTATCGGACGCAATAACCTGTTTGTACAATTCGGTAGTCTCTTGGGCTTTGTCCCACACCGAGACCCGAGACAAGCTCGGTTTAACCGAGAGGACGTAGACGCGAGTATCTGGAAGTGCCGTGTTGACCTTGGCTATGATTTCCTTTAGCTGCCCTACGACTGTGTTGGGCGAGACACCAAAAAACGTGTCGTTATCACCTTCATAAATAACCACAGCGCGCGGATTGTATTTCAAAACCACTCGATCCACATAGTGAAGTAAATCGGCCATCGTGCTGCCACCGAATCCCCTGGGAATTACGGTGAGTGGCGCCAAGTCCGCTTCCATCGTGTTCCACCGAGCGAAACTAGAACTTCCTGCGAGAACAATGGCACCCTCGGGCCGAGAATCAGCATTCGCATCAAACGCTGCGATAGCATCGGCCCATCGGGAAGGATCGCTTGTTGTCTGAGCTGTCGCCGTCGACACAAGGCCAACAACAAGTAACAGTGCTGCAAAACACGACGTATACCGCAGTTTCATATCAGGTCTCCTAAGACTGTCCGACAAGGCTCCAATTATAGACCTGCTCCAGAACAAATACCGAACCTGCCCTGGGAAACCACATTGACCAATGCTCTAAATAAACATTATTGATACGTGATCGTTCCAGCTATGCCGACAACCTGCGATTGCCATAGAATCCCCTGATTATTACTTTCACTACTTATACATCTCTTGACAGTAAAACCTATTACACAATAATCACTGACCCATTTACCCAAAAAGGAGCCGATATGTCAGTCGCAGATAAATTCAAACTCGGGAGCGAGAGCTATCCCGTAGAAGGCACCATCACCTCCATCACCAACACACCGACCGGGGCGACAGCCAATGTCACCGGAAAAGCCGGACACTACGGCAAGGTCTACTTAACGTATAACTTCCTTGTAAACCCGAAACATGAAACTCAAGGTTCCGTCACAGGCATCGGGCGCGCGATTACGGATGATGGCGAAGCGAACGAGGGCATTCGCAATGGCGTCTGGACACGAGATGGACACATCATGACTGTCTATTCGCTGGATGATGTGTCAGACGGGCTAATTAATTTCTGCGTCGAAACGTGGGATTTCCGGGATGATTCCGTAAAGTTCGAATTTTCAAGAGAACAGAAATAATCGAACG
>DTWD01000513.1 GCA_012963185.1 Acidobacteriota bacterium | reverse complement strand
TATTGATATTCGTAATGTACGGGATAGAGATATCGAAGGGCGGGACTTGCGCCACCGGTAATATCAAGAATTCATAGTGTTCCATGAAGCGCCGGAAACGTTCGAGGAGTGCCGTGCGCTTGATTTCCATCTTCCCAAGGTGTGGTCCGGTAAGCCGTTGTCCCTCTTCAATGTTCCATACAACGGTGTCTTTAAGCCTGTTTCGGTGCTCCTTCAGAAGCGACCCGTAGCAGAGCTCAAAATACCAAGCTCGCCAGCACCTGAAGATTCCCCTGGCATCGGCCATGTCAGGTTCGGCTTCTTCTGTGGTGCACCCGAGTAGTTCGAACGTAGACCGTTGTGCGTTGACGATCGTTGTCACTCGTGGGTCAAAGGGGAGTTCTGCGAAGTTGTAGGTCCAGGCGATGGTCGTCCCGTTAAAGTCGCGCGTTAGAGGAGGCTTGAATCGGTTTCCTGGTTCAGGTAATGAAATGGGTGACCGCGACGACGGACCGGCGATAGCGCTCAGCATGAGAGCGACGTCTGTGACTGTCCGAGCCATCGGGCCTTGCACGCCCATTGAAAACCCTGAGGCTTGACTGGGCCAGATCGGAACACGTCCAGGTGACGGGCGGAATCCAACAACGTTACAGAAACTGGCCGGATTGCGAAGCGATCCACCGAGGTCGCTTCCATCAGCAAGGGGCACCATCCCGGAGGCTAACGCGACGGCGGCTCCTCCGCTGCTACCTCCACAGGTCTTCGATGTATCGTACGGATTCAGGGTCGATCCAAATACTTCGTTAAAGGTTTGTGAACCAGCACCAAATTCTGGGGTGTTAGTTTTTCCAATTGTGATTGCTCCAGCCGCACGGAGTCGTTCGACAATTAGTGCGTCATCATCAGGCACGAAGTCTTGAAAGACTTTTGATCCGAAGGTCGTGCGAATACCTTTGGTGCGGGTTAAGTCCTTATGGGCGACCGGTAAGCCATGCAACGGACCGACAGCGTCACCTCGGATGATGGCAACATCTGCCTCTCGTGCCTTGTCGCGCGCGGTATCGGTGACGAGCGTGACGATGGCATTTAAGGTGGGATTTACCTGGCTGATTCGTTCGAGATGGGCATCCATGACCTCAAGGGTGGAGACCTGTCTGGTGCGGATGAGGTCGACGAGTTCGACTGCCGTGCAGTAGTGAAGTTCAGACACCTGAAATTGTTCGTTTAGATGGGCACTGTAAACTAATATGTTTGCCTATACATAGAAAGCTTCAGTTGCGTAGTCTGGGTACTGTTTTCCCTTCAGGGTTTTGGGCTGTTTTCGTTCTTCTTGTTGCGCTATCAGCTGACGTGTCGGCTCAGCCGAACGTTACGACTGCTTCGGTCGTAGTGTCTTCGTTTGTCGATCGTGATGGCCGTACGGACGACATATGGATCGGCCGAGGTCTCGAAGCTGTGGTTACTGCGGACCTCACCGCTAAAGTTATCGAGACGCCTGCGCTAGGTCGCTGGCGTGTCACTGGCATTTATGAACGTCAGGACGAGCAGCTTCGTGTTGTAGCGGGTTTAATGCGGGCTGACACCGGTACGATCGTTGCCTCCATTGAGGTCGCAGGGAATATCGATGACCTGTTCGCATTGCAGGACGAACTTCTGGTCAGGTTAACAACAGCATTATTGTCCGACGACGAACAAGCCACGGCACTCTCTGAGCGAGAGGATCGTTTGAATGGTCGCGTGAGACTTGGAGATGATAGTTCTCAAATTGATGGGCCTCCGCCCCCAGTCGCCCCGGATATTGTTGCGCGTGATGAACAGGGGCGTGTCACCATGCGACCGACCCGTCTTGATGTTCTCCTAGTCCTCGATGGCCAACTTAATGAAGATATGTACCGAAGGGTCGCTCCGGTCAGTAATTTTGTTCAACAAGAACCAAACGAAGGCGAACTCGCCACGGAACAAACTGAAGTCTGGGTGTGGTTTGACGATGACAACGTGTATGTTGCCGCACGATGCTGGCATTCCGAACCAGACAGGATTGTTGCCAATGAGATGAAGCGCGATAGTTACAACATGTTCGGTAACGAAATATTTGGTGTGGTAATCGACACCTTTTACGACCGCCGCAATGCGTACCTTTTTATGACGAACGCTTTGGGAGGCTTATTTGATGCGACCATAACGAATGAGCGTACGCCAAACCTTGACTGGAACACGGTCTGGGACGTTCAGACTGACCGGTTTGATGGGGGCTGGACATTGGAGATGGCCATCCCGTTTCAGTCGCTTCGTTTTCCTGCCGGGACAACTCAACAATGGGGAATCAATTTTCATCGGCGCGTTGTCTCCAAGAATGAGTCAAGTTTTCTCACTCCCATTCCGGCAGCTCTTAGTTATTCCGGCTTGTTCAAGATGTCGTCTGCAGCGACTCTTGTCGGTCTTGAAGTGCCGTCAGCGAATTCACGTTTTGAATTGAAGCCCTATGCGATTGCTGATGTCAGCACCAACCTGAACGCGTCACCTGCTTATACGAATGAGTTTGGTGGCACCGGTGGCCTTGATGTGAAATACGGCGTTACGGACGGCTTAACTGCTGATTTCACTGTCAACACTGATTTCGCTCAGGTTGAAGTGGATGAAGCACAGGTGAACCTGACACGTTTTAATTTATTTTTTCCTGAAAAACGTGAATTTTTTCTCGAAGGACAGGGGATTTTTGAATTTGGTGGAGGTATGACTCAAGATGCCACCACTTTCTACTTCAAGGGACAGATGTATGGCGGCGAAGCGCCAGTCCTGTTTTTTAGTCGGCGTATAG
>DTWD01000512.1 GCA_012963185.1 Acidobacteriota bacterium | reverse complement strand
GCCACCGAACAGTAGCCCACCGCCGGTAGTCACGAGCGACATCGTGGCCGCGCGTTGCTCGTAGAGCCATTCTGTCTGTCCGGTTTCGGCCGAGATCGCTCGTACCGTCCCGACGTTGTCGGTGCCTGGCGCGATCTGATGTCGGTAAGCGATCGCGTAGATGTCCGCGCGACTTTCGTTGGGATCATTGGCGCGAGTTCGATCGAATTCGGTCGTTGCCATCATACGTGCGCATGTATTGCGTAATGGCATGTACATGGTGTTGGTCAATGGGCTGTAGGCACCCGCTTCCCAGTCTTTTCCGCCGTTCCATGTTGGGCAGGTGAACACTTGCTGTCCCGGCTGAGTGAATACCACCTCAGAGTTGACCGAAACGGCTCCGGTCGCGCCATCGATCCCGCTGATCACATTCTGAGTGACTGTCGGCGTTGCCCATAGGAACTCGCCCGTCTCTCGGTCGAGCGTGTACACCACGCCGGTTTTTCCAGGAATGCCGGTTACGACTTTCCGCACCTCACCCGGCTGTAGCCGCGGATTAATCCAACTGACCTCGGACGGGTCTGGCGCTACCGCGGTATCGACCAGGATCCGTTCGAATGGATGGTCGAGGTCCCAGTGATCGTTCAGGTGCTGGTAGTACCAGCGGATCTCACCGGTATCGACATCCAGCGCCAGCGTGGAATTGTGATACAGGTGCGTGTTGTCCACCCCTCCGAGCATAAACTTCGGCGCCGGCGACGTCACCGAGGTCCCTTGATAGATGAGTCGCAACTCCGGGTCGTAGCTGGCCGGCATCCAACTGCCGACATGGATCCGCCGTTCGTAGGGCACACCGCCCCAGGTTTCGTCGCCAGGCTCACCCGGGAGGGCGACGGTACTGCGACGCCAGACTTCTTGACCGGTGCGGGCGTCGTGCGCAATGATGACACAGGTTTCAGGCCCACCCTGTGGGCGACAACTCCGACCGGAGATCATCTTACCGTCGGCGATGATCGGACCAGCACTGTGGCCGGCTGGATTCACCTGGTAATCGAAAATTTGGGTCTCCCAAACAATCTCTCCGGTTGTTGCATCAAGACCGATGGCGAAATCGTCGTCGGTGGTATTGACGATCAGTCGGTCGTAGATGGCAACATTTCGATTGGTGCGTGCGTTCCCTCCGACCATGTCGTAGACGTCTTCCGGGAGGTCTCGCCGATAGGACCATTTCAGATCACCCGTGACGGCGTCGATCGCTTCGATTACATCGTCTGACTGCGGCATGTAGAGGACCCCGTCATAGACCAGCGGCGTGCCCTCCTGTCGTCCGGTCGCCAATCCTCTCGTCCAGACCAGGCGCAGGTCGCCGACGTTCTGACGGTCGATCTGGTCTAAAGGACTGTAGCCCCAGCTGTCGGTTGTTCTCCGCCAGGTCAGCCAGTCTTCATCGGCTGGGTTCTCCAGCATGGCGTCAGTCACTGGCACAAACGAGTCGGGTTCCTGCATGTACACATTTTCTGTGGATGTCGTCACACAGACCACCGCACTCGTGATGACGATGGTTCGCAAGAGGTTCTGTCGCCTACGGGTCATTCTGAAGCTCCCTTGATGTGTGGAATGAGGATCATGAAACAGTAATTGTTATTTTCTTTTCACCCAACATGAGAGAGCGGTACTCGAGATGGGGTGACTCCGTTTGAATATTAATCCGGTAAAGCAAACACGAATAGTGTGTTTCCAGCACTTGGGCGGATTTCTGGCGTCAGTCGGCCAAAAAGTGACGCTGTGCTCGCCGTTCCAGTACCGACCACAATGTATTGCGTCCCATCGACTGCGTAAGTAATTGGAAAGCCTGTGACGGCTGACCCGAGGTTGATTTCCCAAAGGACTTCACCAGTGGTTTGGTCGAAGGCTTTGAATCGTCCATTCACATCTCCTCCGAAGACGAGGCCCCCGCCAGTGGCCATGAGCGACATCGTGGCTGAACGTTGTTCATGGAGCCATGTCGTTTTACCGGTTTCTGCTGAGATTGCGCGAACAGTGCCAACTTGGTCGGTGCCAGGTGCGATCTGATTGCGTACGGCAAGCGCGTAGTGCGAGGTGCCGGCTGCCTGAGTTGCAAGCATGCGTGCGCACGCGTTTCGCAATGGCATGTACATCATGTTCGTTAGTGGACTGTACGCACCCGCTTCCCAGTCTTTACCGCCGTTCCAGGTAGGACACGCAAAAACTTCTTGTCCGAGGGAACTGAAAACGAGTTCTCCATTCACGGATACTGCGCCTGTGGCACCGTCGATGTCGTTGATGACGTTTTGTGTGACGGTTGGTGTCGCCCACAGAAATTCTCCGGTCTGTCGGTCAAGGGTATAGACCACGCCGGTTTTTCCTGGGATGCCTGTTACGACCTTTCTGACTTCGCCGGGGTTGAGGTTTGGGTTGATC
>DTWD01000511.1 GCA_012963185.1 Acidobacteriota bacterium | reverse complement strand
TGTTTGCCGGGTTCCTTCATTGGAATTATTACGTCGGTATTGTCGTAGGTTTTGCGATTGTCATTGCCTATACATCTTGGGGCGGTTTTTTAGCGGTTGCGTGGTCTGATGTGTTTCAGGGCCTATTGATGGTGGTCGGACTCGTGGCACTGCCGATCAGTGCGGTTGTTGCTTTGGGTGGAGTGAGTGGAACGCAGACAGCGCTGGCCGTCGTTGAACCAGGCATGCTCACCGTCTGGGGTGCGGGTGGTTTCACATGGGTAAATCTTTTTACCGTTATCAGTTACGCCGCCATCGGACTCGGGTTTTTAGGGTCGCCACAAGTTTTTGTTCGATTTATGGCCGTTCGCGACGAGGGTGAGATTCGCCGTGGTCGTTGGGTCGCTGTAGTGTTCACGCTGCTTACTGATACCGGAGCAGTCATGGCTGGCTTCTTAGGCAGTGTTCTCCTCGTTGGTAACGGGGGTAACCAGCTCGCGGTACTTGGGGTTGGTGGCGAACTCGTTCTGCCGGCGCTGACGCAGTCTTTGTTTCCGCCCTTGATCGTTGGCTGTTATGTTGCGGCCGTACTCGCTGCGACGATGTCTACGATTGATTCGCTTCTCGTAGTGGCGTCAAGTGCGGTGACGCATGATGTGTATCAGCGAATGAGAGGCAGAGCAGAATCAAGCCATGCACTTATGAGATTTTCTCGTTGGGTGACGGTCATACTCGGAGTATTTGCCCTCATTATTGCGTGGGGTGTGTCACTGGTTGCACCTGACAGAACGATTTTTTGGTACGTCATCTTCGGATGGTCCGGATTGACGGCAACCTTTTGTCCGATGATGATTTTGTCGTTGGCGTGGCCTAGCTATAACGTGTACGGGGCGATCGCATCCATGATTAGTGGCATTGTGTCCATTCCATTTTTTGCGTTCGTAGTGCCACTACTTCCTCGGTGGGGCTCCCTGTTGATGCATGCGGAAGAATTAGCGCCATCGTTCCTCGTATCGCTGTTGTGTGGCATTGTCGTGACCCTGCTGACCAGAGAAGGTGGGCAACGGCCGCTCGAGATTTCTGGATCTGTTGGGAGGCCGGGATGAAAACAGCACTTGCTGTGTTTGTGCTGGCGGTCGGTCTTAGTAGTTGTTCCTCGCCGTCATCCGAAGTTGCGATGACCGTCGGTGTCGGGGAACCGGTGTCTCTTGCGACATCAGGCGAGCGTGCCGTGGAACGGTTCCTCAGTACGTAGAATAGCCGTGAACCGGAGCAATGGGCGGGGTCTCTGCATTTTCCGCATACGCGACCCTCTGTCGCGGGAAACCGCTTGTGGCTGACGCGGGCGGAGTACGTCGCGACGGTTGATTACGAACGCGTGTTGGCGACCGGTTGGGACCATACGGAGTATGAAGACGTACGTTCATTCACGCTGGTGACCGGAAGGCGCATATTGCAGGGCGGTGGGCGCGCTTCGATGTGGGTGGCAATGTTATCCAACGAAATCTCGTGACGTACGTCGCCATTGAACGTAACGGAGAGTGGGGAATTCAGGCACGTTTTGGCGCCGGTTCGCCTGTTGCTCCTGAGTATGTCGTGTAAGTCTCCGACGTCGCGGTTTCCAAGGTTGAGGAGTTTATGGAGGCGTTCAATGCGGCCGATGTGAGCGCGTGGGCTGGGACTTTGAGGAATCCACATGTGCGCGTTGCAAGTGATAACGTAGTTGTATGAAATACCGAAGCAGAGTTTGTCGAGACACATACAGATCATTTTGAGAGATTTTCGGAACGCTTTGATTGGGAGAGG
>DTWD01000510.1 GCA_012963185.1 Acidobacteriota bacterium | reverse complement strand
GCCGCACTGGAAGCTCTGGCCGATGCAATGCCGCGGCAGCGGCACGAAGCATGGGTTCGTGAAGTAGCTCAAGCTCGGCAGGCATTTGAGGCTGAGAATGAAGAGTACTACCAGACCGGACTGACGTACACCGATGCTGTGCATCCTGCAGTGATCGCCAAAGAGTTGGCGGACTTTGTTCACAATGGTGAAATCCCACAGGACCGAACCACGATATTACAAGGTGGTTATGGCATCGCGCGTTATACCAGGCGGTATCTGAGGTCATTCAGACCCGGACAGATCGTGAATGGTGCCTACCAATATGGAGCGATCGGTCCGGATGTTGGGTACACAGTGGGTGTTGCTGCTGCGGTGCGGCACGGCATTGGCGCACAGGCTGATTTTCAGGGTCATCCGATCATCGCCGTGACGGGCGATGCTGGGTTTGGCTATACGGCAATGGAACTTGAAACACTGTCAAAATACCGGCTGCCGGCTGTGTTGATCGTGTACAACAACAATGCGTGGGGGACGTGGTCGGGTCAGGCGAATAATACACTTGGCCTCCCAGTGCATTTGTTTCAGGAAAACTTGCGATACGACAAGCTTGGAGAGGCTCTTGGAACGCACGGGGAGTACGTCACCAAAGCAGCGGAGATGCGCCCGGCACTCGAGAGAGCCTATCAGGTGGCACTAGATGAGAGTCGGCCCAGCATCATCAATGTTCAGGCAAAGAAAGAGTTCTGGCAGCGCGATCAATATCCGCCAGGATTTCTTGGTAAGGTCGAGCCTGGCGTAATGTCGTACTATCACTAGGAATTCGGTGGGCGGACGGCACGGCGCGCGATCTTACACACCACGTGAGGATGGGTTGGTAGTTGTACGCCAACGGTTGCAGCAGTACGCCGACCGGGGTGTCTTTCGAGGATTTACCGAAGAGTCACCATGGCGTGGTCGCCATCGTTTCAAATTCCTCTGGTTGGCGAATTCGGCGTTTCGATTGCACTATTCGTCAGAAACTGGAGAGTTCATTCTCCACGATTTATTACCAAACGTACAGGTGTATTCAGACGTCGGTAAAGACCTTCGTGGTTTTCTCAAAGGTCTTACTAGAAAAGACGTGCCAGAGCACCGACGGATTGATCCGCGTCGGATTGACGTTCGTAGTTATGTTCGACGAGGTGTTTTTTCAATTGCTGTTACCGCGAAGAAAAACCAGCATGGTTATGCCGTGCAGCGATCAGTTAATCTGATCCACGAAGTGTTTGTACGCCTTCATACCTATTTTCCGGAATACATGTGGGAGAACTTTGATGCATCGCAGGAATGACAGACGAAAGGCCATCGCAATTTGGGATGTCCGCGTGGCGGCGCTATACGTTTTCATCGGGTGTTTATTTTTCATGGCTGGTGCTGCTAGGGCGCAAGAGCATCCGTCGGAACCACATCGGCATCCGGAAGCGCAAGCGATTGAGAATCCATTGGAATCGACAGCCGATTCACGTCGGGTCGGCCGGCAACGGTATGTTTTTATGTGTCGTGAATGTCATGGGAACTCAGGCCGTGGTGATGGTGATATGTCACATGCGGGTGGTGTCCCATCCGATTTCACTGACGATGTCTGGCAGCACGGTGAAAGCGACGGCGAAGTATTCAAGGTAATTAAGGATGGTGTGACGGCGGATATGCAGTCCTATTCGAACCGTTTAAGCGACGATGACATTTGGCATGTCGTTAACTATTTACGTAGTTTGGCAGAGTAGCGACGCTACGGGTATCGTCTGGTGCTCGTCCGTGATAGCATCCGCGCGTTATGCCAGAAGAAATCGTCTATCGGGCGATGGTCCCTGGTGAGGCCAGCGCTGTTTCAAAATTAATACTAAGTTCCTTTTCTGAGTTCATTAGTTCTGAATATACCGACGAGGGAATTGCCGAGTTTGAGAAGTTTGTTACTCCGGAGGCTCTCAAGCGACGAACGGCGGATAACGACTTCGTCCGGGTGGCTGAATGCGACCACGAACTCGTTGGGATGATCGAAATTCGTGACAATAATCATGTGGCCTTACTATTTGTCGACAAGGCCTATCAACGGCATGGCGTAGCAAAGGGTCTTCTCGAAGTTGCTCTGGCGGACGCGCGCACAAGTGGTCCTGAAATATTGAGAGTTACAGTCAATTCGTCTCGTTATGGCGTGATTGCATATGAAAAGCTCGGCTTTCGGCAGACGGGCCCCGAGCGGAAGGTCAATGGGATCGCCTTTATTCCGATGGCGATGCAGTTACGCAACGAAGACTGATTGTTACATCCGTACGTCTGGTTGCAAGTTACGTTAAAGGTAAACGGTCGTGTCAAGGGTACGGCATTAATCAGGTAATGCGTATGCAATAAGTCGTGGTCCGCCCCCGATCGTCACCGCGATGTACTGCGTGCCATCGACCATGTAAGTCATCGGTGTGCCAACGGTGCCAGTCGGAAGGTCGACGGCTCCCCGTATCTCTCCTGTTTGCTTGTCCCATGCTACTAGACCGGGACCACCACTGGGACCACCGGTGGGAACGGAACTAACAAGTAGCGTTTTCGTTAAGACCGGTCCGGCGATTGTCCCGTCACCGACTGGGGGCAGATCAAGGTCGCGCAGGCGTGGATGATTGCGTACTCGGTCCCCATTGCCAAGAGGTACCATCCAGACGTGGTCGCCGGTGTTCATGTCGAT
>DTWD01000509.1 GCA_012963185.1 Acidobacteriota bacterium | reverse complement strand
TCGTACCGCATACTTCTCGAGTGCGCGAAACATCGGGGTCGTCTTCCTTGTATCAAGGATAGTTGTACGACTTGCAGCAGCTTTGACATAACGACGCGCCGCTGTAGCAATCCCTGTCAATCTTTGAAGAAAGTTAAGAGCAGTTCGCTCGGCCTTCAGTAGGGCTTTAGCATTCCCCTCCAAAGCAACGACCAAGTCACCGGCTTTACACTCCTGACTATCTGATTTCTTATTAACGACGAGCACTGCTGGCTCAACCTGGCGAAACACCTCAAGCGCAATATCCAATCCAGCGAGCACGCACCACTCCTTGGTGCGCAGCTCTCCACGAGCCCGCTGGCCTGTCGCGATCGTCGCCTCTGTCGTTCTGTCACCCTGACCGAGATCTTCGCAAAGTGCAGCACGAACAATGTCTCTATAAAATTCAATGCCAAGCGCTTCAGGAGAAGCAGTCATGACGAACTTAGCTCCTCGAGTATTAGTTCGAGCTTTTCTTGTCGTTGAGCTATCGCAGTCTCTTTTTCGCGGGTCTCACGAACGACCTCAGGATCAGCACGAGATACGAATGATTCGTTCGATAGGCGTTTTTGGAAACCTCGGCGCTGTCGGATAACTTTTTCTAGCTCGCGAGACACGCGCTCTTTTTCCTTCTCGCGATCCACAATTCCCGCGAGTGGAATATGGATTTCAAAATCTCGAACAATCCGCCTGACAGTATCCGGACTCCGAACCATATCTCGATCAAATTCAACCGAGCTAATGCCTGCCAGTCTCGTCACATGAACAAGATTACTCTTGAGCGTATCAGTCACTTCCGAAGTGGCACCCTGTACAAATGCGGTAATCTTCTGGGAAGGTAGAACACCCCATTCAGATCGAACGGTTCGAATGGAAGTGACGACCTCTTGAATGAGTTGCATCGTGGCAACAGCAGAAACATCATTCCACTCTTCTACTAGCTTCGGAAACTCTGCAAGAGTGATCGTCTGCCCGGAACCATCAGGTAGAACTCCTGCTCCCGAATGCCGAGGAAGAGCCTGCCAAATCTCCTCTGTTACAAATGGGACGAATGGGTGCAACATCCGAAGCACCCGATCATGAACCTCTAGAAGAACGGCCACGGCTTGGTCGCGTAAACCTGTTTCGTTTTGCAGTTCTGGCTTAATTAGCTCGATGTACCAATCTGCATATTCGTGCCAGACGAAATGATAGAGACGATCTGCACCGACATCGAATCGAAAATCAGTAAGAGCATCGTTAAGTTCTTGAGCCAGCTCACTACAGCGATGCAAAATCCATCGATGGATTAAATCAAGAGTTGAGAGGGCTGGTAATTCTGGCCGCTCCGCCATTGAATCAGGAATATTCATGAGCACGAAGCGAGAGACGTTCCAAAGCTTGTTTATGAACTGTCGGTACGCGCGAAGCCGCCCCTCAGACAACGAAATGTCCATACCAGGGGTCGCTAATGCGGCAAGTGTAAAGCGAAATGCGTCAGCGCCTATATCGTTCATCAATTCAAGAGGATCAATTGCATTCCCCTTCGACTTACTCATTTTCTGACCGTGCTCATCTCGAACTAAAGAGGTAATGTAAACTGAGCGAAATGGAACTTCCTGCTGAAACCACAAACCGAGCATCATCATCCTCGCTACCCAAAAGAAAATGATGTCGTGCGCAGTAATAAGAACAGTCGTCGGGTAGTAACGACGAAGATCTTCGGTATCGTCAGGCCAGCCAAGAGTACTGAATGGCCACAGACCAGAGCTAAACCACGTATCGAGGACATCAGTTTCTTGCCGAAGTACTCCACCGCATGAACACGTCTCCGGTGTCGATTCAGAAACAACGAGTTCCCCGCAAGCGTCACAGTACCAAGCAGGGATTCGATGCCCCCACCATAACTGACGCGAAATGCACCAGTCATGAATGTTGGTCATCCATTCGTTATACGTCTTAGTCCAGTTATCCGGTAGAAACTGCGTATGGCCATCCGAGACAGCATCAATCGCCCGATCAGCAAGCGATTCGATTTTAACGAACCACTGCTTTGAAAGCAGTGGTTCTACGACGGTCCCACACCGCTCGCAATGTCCGACGGCATGCTCATGGTCTTCAACACGGTCGAGAAGTCCATCAATTTCAAGCGCTGCAACGATCGCCTTTCGTGCGACGAACCGATCTTGCCCCGCATATGACAGAGCGTCTTTCGACATCCGTCCATCCTCATCAATAACGGACAACTGAGGCAGGTTATGGCGATTACCTATCTGGAAATCATTCGGATCATGAGCCGGAGTAACCTTGACTGCTCCCGTCCCGAATTCATGGTCAACGAAACTATCAGCAATAACAGGGATGTCTCGCCCAACAAGGGGTACCCGCAATGTTTTTCCGACAAGATCACTGTAACGTTCATCGTCCGGATGCACCGCCACAGCCGTATCACCCAACATCGTTTCCGGTCGTGTAGTCGCAACAACAACGAAGCCTGCTCCCGCGGAGTGAGGATAGCGCAGGTAATACAGCGACCCGTTCGTCGGTTTGTGGACAACCTCAAGGTCAGACAATGCGGTTCGACATCGAGGACACCAACTTACAAGATACGTGCCACGATAAATGAGACCTTCTTCGTACAACGATACGAAGACACGTCGAACAGCACGCGATAGATCATCATCCAATGTGAATCGTTCACGAGACCAGTCAACGGACGAACCAAGTTTTCGCATCTGACTGGTAATGGTGCTGTGACTCTTTTCAACCCAACTCCAAACTCGCTTTTCAAAAGCCTCACGGCCAAGGTCGTGCCGTGATTTACCCTCTTTCGCAAGCTGCTTTTCTACGACGTTTTGTGTCGCAATCCCCGCATGATCCGTACCAGGCAACCATAGAACATCAAACCCACACATCCGCTTCCAACGCGCCAACACATCAGGAATCGTTTGGTTAAGTGCATGCCCAATGTGCAGCCATCCCGTTACATTCGGGGGAGGCAAAACCATGCTGAATGGCGGGCGTCCAGATTCAGGGTCTGCTCGAAAAGCCCCAATTTTTTCCCAGTAGGCATACCATTTGGGATCAACCGCGGAGTGTTCAAAAACTTTTGGTAACTCACGCATATTGAGGGATCGTATCAGGACGGGCGGGAAAACAAATTCACTGTAGGTA
>DTWD01000508.1 GCA_012963185.1 Acidobacteriota bacterium | reverse complement strand
TGTGGATGCTCCAGCGCACCCTTTTTGGGCCGATGCCATGCCGCTGGGCTCACCTTGGTGACGCGACGTTGGTCGAACCGGTGCGTCCATAAGAGCCGTCCGCTAGCACTATCAAACGCAACCATGATTTGTTCATAAGTCGCGATGAGTATGCCATTCGCAGCCAGCAAGGCCCCCTGGGCTGGCCTGTGTCGAGACCAGACTTGGGCTCCGTTATCCAAATTAAGTACTAAGAGGGTGCCGTCGACCAGGGGTAGGTATATTCGTTCATCGTCGATGGTTGCTGCCGCAGTTGTGGCTTGTTCTAAGTCGAGTAACCAAGCAATGTCAACAGGGACGATAGGTGATGGTCCAAGCAATTCTTCTTGCGCTAAAACCTCAGCGGTGTGCGACGAACCCATCGCGGGGGCTATGACCGCCCAGATGCCGACGAGATAACGGAAGTACGTATGACGTGCGGTCACACGGCTATAATATGACACTACCTCACGGGCACGTGATACATCAGACGATACTTGTTCTCGATTTCGGTTCCCAATACACACAGCTTATCGCGCGTCGATTGCGTGAACTGTCGATCTATTCAGAGATCGTTTCGTTCAAGATTTCCGCAGAAGAGATCGCGGCGAAACGTCCGAAAGGCATCATTTTGTCGGGCGGGCCAGCGAGTCTGTCTGAAGCTGGTGCACCAAAATGTGATCTGGATGTCTTTGACCTAGATGTCCCGGTTCTCGGTATTTGTTATGGGATGCAGTTGTTAACAAATCACTACGGAGGCTTGGTCGGAGGTGCAGCAGGGCGTGAGTATGGGCCAGCTACAGTCAGTGTCACAGCAGGGACCGAAAACGACCTCTTCACCGATGTTCCACGGGAGTTCAAGGTGTGGGCTAGTCACGGTGATTTTATTCGCGAGGCGCCGTCAGGATTTAAAATTCTCGCCACGAGTTCTAACGCCCCGGTGGTGGCGATGGCTGATGCAACAAGGAAACGTTACGGGCTTTTGTTTCATCCCGAGGTCGTCCATACAGACCACGGCGCGACCATTTTGAAGAACTTTACACAGGTTTGCGATTGCCGTGGTGATTGGACGATGTCCTCTTTTGTAGAAGAAGCGACGGAGGCAATACGAAGGACGGTCGGTGCCGATGGACGCGTCGTCTGTGGTTTGAGCGGGGGCGTTGATTCGACCGTCGCGGCCTTGCTGATCCACCGGGCGATTGGCGATCGACTGACATGTATTTTCGTTGATAATGGTTTACTGCGGCTAAACGAACGCCGACAGGTCGAGGAACGGTTTACGAAAGGAATGCAACTACCTGTCGTGTATGAAGATGCTGCGAAGGAATTCTTGGAGGGATTGTCGAGCATTACCGATCCGGAGCGAAAACGGAAAACAATAGGGAGGATATTCATTGACGTTTTTGAGAGTGCGGCGAAGCGCATTGGCGAGTTTGATTTTCTAGCACAAGGAACGCTCTATCCTGACGTGATTGAAAGCGTATCGGTGGTTGGGCCGTCCGCCGCGATTAAAAGTCATCACAATGTTGGGGGGCTGCCAGAGCACCTTAGGTTTACGCTTGTCGAGCCATTGAGGGAATTGTTTAAAGATGAGGTGCGACTGCTTGGAAAAGTGCTCGGCCTCGATGATGAATTTGTCTGGCGACAGCCATTTCCTGGGCCGGGCCTAGCGGTTCGTATTCTCGGGGAAGTTACGGTTGACCGGCTCAATTTGCTTAGGCAGGCTGACACTATTGTTACTGAGGAGATCAAACGGGCGGGGCTCTATCGGCAGATCTGGCAGTCATTTGCGGTGTTATTGCCAGTTCAGAGTGTCGGAGTGATGGGCGATGAGCGGACGTATGAATACACGATCGCGATCAGGGCGGTTGAGAGTCTGGATGGGATGACCGCGGATTGGGCACGGCTTCCGCATGATCTGCTGGCTCTCCTCTCGAATCGTATCGTCAATGAAGTCAAAGGAATCAATCGAGTAGTTTATGACATCAGTTCGAAGCCACCCTCCACGATTGAATGGGAATAATGGCTGAATTCGTACACCTGCACTTACACACCGAGTATTCGCTTTTGGATGGCGCGTGTCGCATCGGTGAAATGCTTGACGAAATAAAAGCACTTGAGATGCCCGCCGTCGCGGTGACTGAGCACGGTAATTTGTTCTCCGCAATCTCGTTTCATGACGAGGCACGTAAACGCGGCATCAAACCATTGATCGGCTGTGAGGTTTATGTGGCGAATGGGAGTCGTTTGTCCCGGAGTGGTACGCCTGGTGACACGCAAAATCATCTGGTCTTGCTGGCAGAAAATAAAGCTGGCTATCACAACCTGATCAAGTTGGTGTCCTCGGGTTATACGGATGGTTTCTATTACAAACCTCGAATTGATAAAGAGCTACTTGCAGAACATGCTGAAGGACTGGTTGGTCTCAGTAGTTGTTTGAAGGGTGAGGTGGCAACAAAGATCTGTCGAGATCAGGCAGCCGAAGCGAAGGCCGCCGCCGCATCATTTCGGGACATCCTGGGTAAGAATAATTTTTTCTTGGAGATGCAATACCAGGGGATTGATGACCAACGAATTGTAAATAAGGGACTACAGCCGATTGCCCGTGATCTTTCGCTGCCACTCGTCTGCACCAATGATGTGCATTATTTGCGACAGGATGACCATCA
>DTWD01000507.1 GCA_012963185.1 Acidobacteriota bacterium | reverse complement strand
GCCCGCATCACGTGCTTTTTCCAGTGCCAAAAGATGCTCAGAATCGACAGCGCCATCCCGTCCAGCCCACACCGCCCAGACAAACGGCAAGTTCGTCATAGATGTCCATTCTTCGCCAAGATCAATCTTGTCGAGGTCGACAACGGTCTCATGCTCGGTAAAAAGAGCAGCATCTCCGATGAGTAACGCTGCGTCACAACGCTTCAACATCGAATCAAGGTCCGGCGCCATCGTATGAAACTTTGGTTCGATATCAAACCACTCAGCACATAAAATCCGAAGCAGGGTAGCAGCTGTCCGGGAACTTGTATCGACAGCAATCGACCGAACAGCTTGTATCGGCCTAGTCGCAAACAACGCCACTGACCCCACGGGACCGTGAGACACAACTCCAATATCAGGAACCAAGCGATAGTCAGGTTTGCGGAGGTACTCTATGGTCGGTATGAGACCCAAATCGACCGATCGTTCGTGTAATAGCGACGCGCATTTAGCAGGGACGCCAAACTTAAACGAAAACAGATCTTTCTGAGCTTCAAGTCCATGTACCAAAGGACGTGCATTCAGATACTGTACCGCTCCGACACGGATCACACTCATCGTTTTTCTCTACTAGTC
Organism: Acidobacteriota bacterium; assembly: GCA_012963185.1. The sequence goes on along the minus strand of DTWD01000507.1, from coordinate 1,064 downwards.
CTTGATTATTTTATGAGAGGTTAACTGGAGTTAGTTCGAATCGACAGTTTCGTTGAACAGGCTTCAACGAGGCCGCAAGGATATTTTGTTTAATCTCTTCAAGTGGACTACGTCTCCGACCATTCTCAAGTGTATCGAACGGCGACACCCTGTCTAAGTCATTGGCCCCGAACGCAAGCGCGACCTGAGCCAATTTCGGTCCGTAAAGTCTCCAATCAATTTGTATCGACGGGATATTGTCGACCAGCACGCGCGCTAACGCAACCCGATGCAAATCTTTGTAGCCAGTTGTAGGCTCTAGCTTCAACTTCTTTGGCAGGGGAGAAAACACCTGGATTCCATAGTTATGATTCCATCCTTTGATGCGATTAGCCGCAACGTCTGCAGGCAACTCGGTATCCTGGATGACCGCACTATTAATTGGAATACCTGCCTCTACACAACGCTCTATCCAGATTACATCGATTTGACTATCGACACTTACTTCAGACAGACCAGCTAAACCACTTCGCTTCAGGTTCAACAAAAGCCGCTCAAATCGGTCGGGCTCATTGGCACATAGCGACACCAAGTCCTCAAGTCTAAACCCCGTAACGGGAACCTGCCCGGACAGCGAAACTATTCGCTGAACTTCCAGCGCTGCGTTATCAATCGAATCTGGACAACCAATGATTCTCACCTCACCGGCGGTATCCGGTATCTTCTGATTATCACGATTTTCATTCAGTGCAACTTCAAGAACACGGACAAAAGTAACTCGGGTCCCTGACTCACGTCGCCTTCGTTCATCTGCCAGCGCGCCGAGTCGAAGTAAATTAGTAGTCGACGACAACTCAGAAATATCAAGCTCTGAAAGCCCCTCACCAGCCAAAAGCTTCTCTGCAATCGAATCAAAACGTGATGGATCCATCAAGAATTCTCGCCTACTCCGGGCAAGCGATTCGCATCCTTCATCGCATGAGTAATTGCCTCTGCGACCACAAGTGCTCGCCGACCGGCAACACCAGTAACACTTGGCTCAACACCATCACGAACTGAACTCACGAAATCTAAGAGCTCGCATT
>DTWD01000506.1 GCA_012963185.1 Acidobacteriota bacterium | reverse complement strand
CGAATTCCAACGCCATGGATCAATTCAAAGACGAATCTGTTACCCGCTCCTCTTGGTATACCCGTTCGATGTTGTACTCAAAGATCACGCGCTTGTCTGTCTCACCCTGTTCCAGCATATCCACAGCAAGCATCGCTGTCATCATGCTGTGATCCTGATTATTGTATTTATGCAATCCATTCCGACCGATCAAGAATAGATTGTCGATCGTATTGGCATACTCATAGATCTCATGAATACGGTCGTAGCTACCAAAGTAAGCGGGGTACGTGTTGGGCATTCGAAGCACACACGCATCCAGCACGTCTGCTTGGTTTAAAAATTTAATTTCTTCCATCTCCTTGATACCAAACGCGATCATTTCCTCATCGGGCTTCGTCCACAGCCAATCGTCTTTTTGCACAAAATATTCAAGCCCCAACCAGATCGTATTTTTTCGATCCGCGACAAGATAGGGGCTCCAATTGTTAAAAATCTGAACACGACCAACTTTCACTCGTCCATCCTGAATGTAAATCCAGTTATCAGGGGCAGAATCACTCGCGTTGATACCACGGATCTTGGCCAGCAATTGCCCCGCAATACCCGCTCCATGCTGTTCAATAATGTTCAACTTCTTCATCAACAACCCAACAGTGATGAAATCCCGATAGCACAACCCGTCACCAATTTCTCGCACATTCTCTGGAGCTGACGGGGTAATCATGTTCACTAAATGCTTAATGGGCATCGTCGAAAAAAAATAGTCACACGCGAGCGCCTCCTCAATGCCTGTTTGATTATTTTTGACTGTAGCGGAAACCACCTTCCCATTCTCAACGTGCAGGCCACTAATTGAATGATTGAGATGGATCTGACCACCGGCCGACCTCACGCGATCCGCGACCGTCTCCCACATTTGCCCCGGGCCGAGCTTTGGATAAAAGAACGTATTGATTAGGCTCGTTTCTCGGTCGACAAGCGAATCTTTGAAATTTTGTGAGATCAGATCTTTAATGGCGTGTGTCAGTGCCTTCTTCAAAGACAATCCTTTGATGCGCTGAGCACCCCAGTCAGACTTAATTACGTTGCACGGCACACCCCACACTTTCTCCGTGTATTCCTTAAAGAAAATATTGAACAACCGCTCGCCGAATCGGTTAATCACAAACTTATCCAGCGTGGATTCATCCTTAAAGGGAAACGCCTGCGCTTTGATATAGCTGAGCAGAATCAAGAGCGAATTCAGGATGCCTAACTTCCACGCCACAGACACCGTAAACACTAACGGGTAGGAAAAAAACACATTCCGATAAAAAATCCTTGAGAAACGAGACCGTTCCAACATCACTTCATCGTCGACCTCTGGATCAGGTGCGTTGATTGTTGTTCGAATAAATCGTGCTCGACGCTCTCGTCCAGCCGTCGTCTCCCTATCGTTTGCTTCCTCATCGGCGGCATGAGGTGGCCCCGCGTTAGTGTCGTCTGCCAACAATCGTTCGACGACCGCCTCGACCGCGTAGTCGATCCTCTGTTGCTTCTCTTGCGTATCGGATGCCGGATGGCCTTGGCGCGGCAAGATAGAAAACCACCAGTTCATTACACGATCGACTTTTGTATAAAATCGATGCCCCCCAATATCCATGCGATTCCCTTTGTAGTTATGGGTTCTCGAAATTCCACCGATCGCATCAGTTGCCTCAAAGACGATCGGGACAATATCGGTTCGCTTCTTGAGTTCGTAGGCAGCCGTAAGACCAGCGGGGCCAGCTCCGGCGATGATGGCAATTTTCTCCGTCATCAGATGATGCCGTCTAGACAACGGAGAAAGCAGTCACGCAGGATCCTAGAAACCAATCCTGATGCAGCCGACTGATACAACCAATATCCCGTTGACGATACTCAGACAATCGCAACGTTAAAGACATGAGACAAAAAGTCGTGGGGCTAGTCACCGGTTCAACAAAACCGTTATCAGCTTGAAACGAAACGGAAAGAATGCGGACAGGCTACAACCAGAAGTTGGCCTGAACCAGTGTCTGACAATTACTTCGAACCCAGCACAGTAGAAGCCACCACCTGTCCCGTATGGTGCATGGGTTCAAATACAACGTCATTCTTGATTTGCTGTTTTGGAAAACACATATTCCAAAATATCATGCCAACTTTTTTCAGGACAAAAGTCGGGCTAAACCGTTTAAACATTAAGCTAAAATGAAAGGGAATATTTCCGGGGTCATTCCACATCATCTTCAAATGCGTCATCAGAATGAACTTTGAATAATTAAAATCTTTCAATTCTTTCGCGATGTACGCTTTCTTTCCGTCAGAGTAACTATTTGGCAACAACCCGTCAGGAATTTCACCTTGTTCGACTAACGCATCATAAACAGGAGTTCCTGGAAGCGGCTGAAAACTATTCAAGAACACAAAATTAAACTTGCAGTCCATGATGAGCTTCACGGATTCTTCCAAGTCCTCTATCGTCTCTCCAGGATAGCCAATAATAAAAAACCCCTGTACCTTCAGGCCTGCATTCCGTATATCCTGAACGGCTTTTGGTACCAACCCAACAGCTAAATCCTTTTTCATCAACGCCAGGGTGTGCGCTGATCCACTTTCAGGCGCGACCATTAAAGTCTGCCAACCGGCCTGTTTCATTAATTGCCATAGTTCGGGATCGCCACGTTCCATACGCACACCGTTGGGTGTACCAAATCCAACACCGTCTAAATCCAGATCGATAACCGCCCGGCAGAACTCTTTGGCGTACTTAACGTGATAGGTAAAATTATCGTCAATGATGTTGAACCAGCGTACCTTTCGCGTGTCATAAAGGTACTTAATCCAGTTCATCATATATTCGATGCTGTGCGTCCTTACTGGTCGCCCATTCAAATCAGGAGCAGCACAATACTGGCAGCGATACGGACAACCGCGTGTCACCCAAATTGGTGCGTTTCCGGTTGGGGGACTATTCCACCGATACCCAGCCTTTACGTACCGTTCTAATTGAATGGCTTCGTAATCTGGGATCGCGATGGAATCAAGGTCTTGGTTAAGATCCGGGTCATTGTATTCGTACCCATCGTCAACCGGGTAGACAAGCCCTTTTACCGTAGTCCAATCCGGAGTTGTCGTTTGGAGCTGATCTAAAAATTCTCCAAAAGACCTCTCAGCTTCGCCACGAATAATGAAATCAATCTGCGGAGTACCAATAATGCGCTTAAAATAAGATGAGGCATGCGCACCACCCATCACAGTCACGACGCTGGGTTTAATTTCCTTTGCAACCTGAAGAACCTCTAACGCCTCGATAAACATAGGCGACCACGTAGACACACCAACCACATCCGGATCACAAGCACGTAGTTCTTCAAGAAATGACGAATCTCGACAACTTCTCCCCTCAATCGCATTATCAATAATGACGATCTCGTAGCGATCTTTGTCTAAGTTGTTCTTGAAATATCCGTAAGGAAGTGGAATCGAGTAGGTCGGGTCAAAGCCCTTCGGCCACACAAGCGCAATTGTCAGACGGCGCTCTCCCTGGGTTGACAATGAATCGGTCAAGTCAGTCGCTATCTCAGCCATATGGTGAATGTAGTCTCCGGCGTAACCTGTTACACGCTTCACCAACCACTTAGGTAAACAGATTATCTCCTGAAGCACTTAGCCAATAGGCAAAGACGATCTTCATGTTCAGGCCATCTTTGTAACCGCGGTACATTGTCGTCGCAAAATTAATAAAAAACCGATGCTTTTGACGCCAAATGCCCTTCCCCACACGAATCGCAATGAAGTATGAGTAGCAGAAATACTGAAAGGCTATCAACCAATGTTTACTGAAGTGCGGCGATGCGAGAGGCTCCCCAAACTGGATCGTCCCTTGGTCTGTATCGTCACGAGTCGAATCACCGGTCCACTGGTCTGACTGCTCAGTAGCCGCAAGACCAATGTTGTAATCCTGATCAACCAAACCCATCTCTGCTAAATCATGGGTAAGAGTTTGATACACAAAAAAGATTGGTTTGTTGGGCTTCAGTTTGACGTTAAATCGAAACGTCTCTTTTAATTCTTCTTTGGTTTCTGTCGGACCGCCCAACATGTTATACGCGATCGTTTGCACGCCGTGCTTCCGACACAACTCGAATAGGGTGAGGCATTGCTCATTCGTCACCCCCTTCTTATGAATATCATTCCGCATTCTCTCGGAACCCGATTCGATCCCAACGCGTATCTCTTTAATGCCGGCTTCCTTGAGGGCAATCAATCGTTCTTCGTCGAAGACGCCCTTGACCGGAGCCTGGGCATAGAAGCAATCAGCACGTGAGAAAATCGACACCGGCAACTTATCCGACAACCCTACATCGGTGTACGCCTTGCAAAAATCAAACGTCCATTTTCGTTGAATCGGAAACACCGGGTCAAAAGGATGAGCCATACGCATTCCCCGGTCTTTGTACTTATCGTAGTGCCACGCAATTTCTTCCGCGTAATCTTTTGGATCCCGAAACCTAAATCGTTTTGCCGTCCCGGCAATGCCGCTAGGCGAGTCCCCCGAATTCGGCAACAACCGATACATCTGAACTTCTTCACAATTCGTGCATATGTACGGGCACCCGCGAGTTCCAACTAACCACAACTGCTGGAGGTAATAGAGATACTTATCAATGTCATCCCACAGATCGTAATTTGGCCAAGGAAGTTCATTAATATCTTTAATCCAACCGCGCGGGGCATTCTTGATGATTTCACCATTCGGTTTATACCAAAGCCCCTTAATCCCTTCGTAAGAATTACCACCGGCGGTTGCGTCTAGAAGTTCATGAAACGCTGGTTCGCCCTCGCCGATAATAACCGCGTTCACGCCATCCATAAACCCTTCTTCAGGTTTCAATGTAGGGTGCACCCCACCGATAACAATGGGGACGTCTTTCGATAAACTCCCGCGAATATACTTAATCGAAGCTTCAACGTAGCGTTGATATAACGTCGTATACGTAATTGCGATGACATCAGGTTTGTCGGTTTCAAACTTTTCTTTTAGATAGCTTTGCCAATTCCGACGGTTGAAGGTGTAGTCCCAAATCGTCGCCGTATGGTCGGTTCGGGCATTCACGTAGGACGCAAGGTACGTCACGCCACAATCCAATATCGAAACACATCCACTAAGGTTCGGGCTTAAAATACTCGTTTTCATGCTGGCGGCTCTCACGCGG
>DTWD01000505.1 GCA_012963185.1 Acidobacteriota bacterium | reverse complement strand
TTCTGAGCATGAGTGACAGGCGGTCGTCTAAGACTTCAGCTTGGTCTTGCCAGATGGTTAATGACACACCTTGCGGCATACGTGCTTGAGCGGTGTCGATGTAGTTACGGGTCGCTTCAGCAATGTCTAATGCGCTTTGGTCACCGGTGCGAAATACGGAAACCATCACGGTCGGCTCGACATCGAAGCGGGCGTATTGGTCCGTTTCAGCAAACCCATCGACCACCGTTGCGACGTCTCCGAGTTGCAAGCGGCTACCATCAGCTCGTGTCCACAGTACGAGCTCTTCGTACTCCTCGCCTCGGTATGCTTGACCGATCGTTCGCAGCAGGATTTCACCGCTACTGGTTTTAACCGAACCTCCGGGGAGGTCGAGTGAGGAACGACGCACGGCGTCCGCGACTTGATCGAACGTCATGCCGTGCCGGCGTAACGCGACCTCAGAGACCTCAATGGAAATTTCATAAGGTGGTGCGCTGACAAGGTCGACCTGCGTGATTTCCGGAAGGGTGGAGAGCTCGTCACGAACCTGTTCGGCGACTGTCTTTAACGTGAAAATGTCCACTTGGCCGGAAATCGCAATGTCGGTGACCTGATTTCTCGCAGTTAGTTCCGTAATGATCGGTTTTTCAGTTTCGAGGGGAAACGTAGAAATCGCGTCGACATTACTCTTGACGTCGTCGACAACTTTTCTTGAGTCAGCACCGAGTTCGAGTTCAATCATCACGGACGCCGATCCTTCGGATGCCGTCGACTGAATTTCTTTGATGCCATCGAGTCCTTGAATTGCTTCCTCAATACGGATTACCACGGCCTCCTCGACTTCTTCGGGCGCCGCGCCGAGGTACGGGACAGAGATCCTGATACGGTCGAGTTCTATCTCAGGGAACACTTCTTCAGTGACGGTCGTGATCGCGATAAAACCACTCACGGCGATGAGAATCATGAGGAGATTGGCCGCGACGCTATTACGCGCCATCCATTCAATAATTGACTTCACAGTCGATCTCCTGCGAGTCGAAAGAGTGGATGCGTGTTACGAGCAGTACTGTCTATATTGGTCAGTTTGTCAGAGCTCAAAGTCTCCGCAAGGGCAGACACAACGTGCTCTGTGAGACTGACTATGTCATCTGCGGTTCCATCCACTTTGAATGCATGCACCACGGCGCTGGTGTTGTTATTGATGACGCGAACTGTTACGCGAACGAGGTTACCTAGGTGCTGAATGCTTCCTCCCACGGTCCACAATGGGGACTCGTTCGTTGAAACCAGTTTTATCGATTCCATTATCGAGACTTGGTTGGCTATTTCCTCTGTCATTGTGTCGCCAAGGTTTTGGGCAGAGGACTCCTCATTTTCTGCGCCCGCGTTCAAGTGATCAAACGGCAACACCGCGAGCGTTGTGAGGTTTGCTGTTTCGTCACGGTCAGCAATGTTGCGAACCGACCCAAGTTGCTCAAGGATAGCTTTTGCGATTGTCGATTCAAGATTTGAGGATTCACTTGTAGTGCCATCGATCTTGATGGCTCCAAGAACCACATCATTCGCTGTGTCGACGATTTGGGCGGTGACGCGTGGCATCGATCTGCTGCGACAGTCCCGGAATCAGCGCCTGTGTCTGCGCCAGTTCGGCCTGCTGGCGCTGCACGTCGACGCGCGCGACA
>DTWD01000504.1 GCA_012963185.1 Acidobacteriota bacterium | reverse complement strand
GGGGCATTCAGGAGGATATCGCCCACAAAGTCGACCTGTAACTCTGCAACCAGTTCCCGTAATCGTTCGGCATCAGCCGTCAACTCTCGAATCTCATCGTCGGCATCCGTCACGCCACCCGTGTACTCGCCGAGCTGCGCACGAACAGCGTCGCGCTGCGCGGACAATTCCTCTACCTGGATACCTAGATCGACCCAGCGGTTGTACATATCGTCAATCGCAGGCCTCAATTCCGCCGCGTCCTCAGGATGCTCTTCCTGCATTTCTTCATACGCGTACCGATCGACGTCATATTCCGCCTTCAGAAAGTTGTACGCCTGACTCGTGATGTAAAAATTTGCTTCTATGTCGGCCAGCTCAGCATTCAATTCGTCAACCTCCGCCTGATTGGACGCCAACGATTGTTCGGCCTGCACGCGTGCCTCGCTGAGCTCGCTTAGCCGGACCTGATCGAGACCCGACTCGGCTGCCTGCAACTCCAACGACGTCACATATCCTTCAAGAACGACAAATTGTCGCTGGTACCCCTTCCATTCACGATCAAAGTCATCGAAGACCATCCAGATCGTTGTAAAAAACAAAAACACACTGGATGCCGCGAAAACAACGTTTAGGAAGTCAACGTTATATGCATGCCCTACGCTCTTCTTATTCGCCATAGATTTCGGTTATCGCCTAGTCCTAATTTATGCCTACTCGCCATCAAACCAAATCCGTCACGTGCCGGCCACCTGCACTATGCACCATAGTAAAAATCACTTACGCCAGAAAACCCCATTGTTAAATATTGAAAAACCACTCGGGGATTGCGACGACGTATTTCAAATTAAAAACCCAACGCGCCAGCATCTTCATTGGAAGCGAGAGCATCGATAAAAACAGGAACACCGTAATGTAAAACCGGGTTGGGCCGAGCTTCTCGAGATATTTCTTAAACACCGTCTTTGCCAGAACAACCGGCAGCACAAACACGTAGCCCAAACTGATCAGAATACCCACACTTTCGCGCACCAAAATATTCTCGGGCAGCGAAACACCGAGCCCGTAGACCCAGACGTACTCCGATAATTGAACGTTAACCAAAGCCTCGAGTTTATGAACGTCCCAATATTCAAACGGCCCGAAAAAGTTCCAGTTAGGACCGCGCAAAAACGTGCCCAGCACGATCAGCGATGCCCACAACACGACAAACCCGAACAGAAAGATAACAATCTCGACTTTCCGCTCATTAAACGTGTAATACCCATTGCCCTTCGGATTCGTGTCGACATACGGGATCGCCATCAAGCCGACAATAATGAGACTCGGCAGGACGACGCCCGCAAGCCACGGATCGAAATACACGAGCATCTCTTGCAGGCCGAGGAAATACCATGGCGCTTTCGAGGGATTAGGGGTGTTTGCGGGATTCGCAGGTTGTTCGATCGGGGCTTCCAACAACACCGACCACGCAACGAGTACAGCAGAACACAACACCAAACAGATCAATTCCGTATAAACAAGGTCAGGCCAGACCCAGACCCGATCAGATTCCTGCTTCTCAATCACATCTTCGCCAGCCTCAACACGCTGGTCATTCCGAACCCCCTCACGTATTGAATACCAAGTAAAGAAGATAACCCCGAAGATTAACGCGACGATGGGCACGTTATCTGGCTTCCCGATAATCAGGACAAAGTTTTCGTCCATCAATCCGAACCCAAAAAAAACCGCCAAGAACGCCATCAGTCCGTACCCAACGGAATCCTTGGCGAACGCCTCGCGCTTCCAGACAATGAAAACTAGTGCAATGACCGAGAGAATAAAAAACAACCTCGGGTCAGCGACCAGATTAAAAAGTCCTTTAATTGCGTCCATGTCGTATCGTCTCTCTCACGTAGTAGCTAAAAAAGCAACACACTGCCGCGACTTAGACCGGACCAGAGATTCCGCCGTCCTTCCGAACACGCCAGAAATGAATCGCCATCAAAAATCCGATCACCAACGGAAGTCCGACACAGTGCAGCACGTAAAACCGAAGCAAGGCGCCCTCGCCGACGAACGTGCCGCCGAGGAGCGCGAACCGGGCGTCGTCCGCGGCGTGAATCAATCGGACACCACCAATTGTTAGTAGCGAGGCCCCCGGACCTTCATACCCCAGGAACGGCGTAGCGCGGGCCATGTTGGATCCGACGGTGATCGCCCAAATAGCCAATTGATCCCACGGAAGCAAATATCCGGTAAACGAAAGGAGCAATGTCAGCACCAGCATGATGACACCGACATTCCAGTTGAATTCCCGTGGTGGCTTGTACGAGCCTGTCATAAACACTCGGAACATGTGCAGCCACACAGTAATGACCATAAGGTGTCCACCCCAACGGTGCATTTCCCGCATAATTCCGAGCGGAACATGCTCACGAAGACCGACAATGTCAGAGTAGGCGTACTCGAGCGTCGGTCGGTAATAGAACATTAACAACAGTCCTGTAAACGTCAACACCAGAAATATAAAAAAGGTCAATCCCCCCATACACCAGGTATAGCGAAGTCGAACGCCGTGCTTCTTCAGACGAACAGGATGGAGATGCAGAAAGATATTGGACAACATCACGAGCACGCGGTTTCGATCGTTGATCGGCGCACCGTGCCTAAAAATGGAAACCCAAACCTGCGTCTCGGTTAACCAATTCCATGCGCGTACCAGCGCGTTTTCCTGTGGTTCAATTGATTTCGCGTCTGCCATCGTCTCCCGCTCAGTCCTTTACAGGGCCAAAAAGGCCTCCGGGTCAGCCCATTGCCCGAGTTCTTCCTGAAATTTTTGGGCTTTATCAATCATGATCTGTCCATCCTCTGCCAGTACAATTCTTACGCGTTCCAGCGGACGCGGCGCAGGTCCTTCAAAATTAATACCCGTCGGTCTAAAGCCACTCCCGTGACACGGGCACTTAAACTTGCGTTCCGCAGAGAGCCAGTTTGGCGTACAGCCCAAATGCGTACAGGTCACCAAGAGCGCATAAAACCCAGAATCCTCGTGGTAACTATCAAACGGCGTCCGAACAACCCACACACCAAACCGATCTTTCCACCGCTCATCGACCCCTTCGCCGTATTCGTCAGGAAAACCAATCGTAAATTGCTGCGGCGGTTCATTCAAAACATTCGGAAACATGAATCGACCACTAGCCGCGAGACACCCGGCCGTCGAAGCGGTAAACGCCCCCCAAGCAAGCCCCATCCAACCGCGCCGACCCATAAGTGGAGACACATCATCCGCCGTGCGCGGCACTACCGCTTCCGCTAGACGCGCGGCTGCAGAGGTTGTTCGCCCGGCGAGCGAACCCTCATCCAGCGGCTTCACAACCGGCCGACCAATGGCTTCATCCCCCGGCACGTCCGCTGCCGCATCACCTGCGGCCACGTCCTCTCGTGCAACGTGAGCCCGGGACTCAGGCTTATTTCTGAACAGAAGAATAAAAAGAATCTGTGCAGCGAACATCGCCACGCCGCAAATAATGACGGCTAACAAAGGATTCACGCGTCAAGTCTCCCTACGTCAAACAGCCTCACTTTTGTGGTCGATTGATTTAAGACATCAAGCGCCTTAAGCGCCACCTCGCGGACACGCAGATTTGCGTCACTCTCACTTAAAGCTTCTATTGAACTACGCAGTTCAGATGCACCGAGCGCCGCCGCCGCCTGTAAACCGCTCACAATTACCTCGCTGACCGGGTCAATATTCGCTTCCGACGTCGGTGTACGCGTCACCATTCGTTCCACATAACTCCGGTCGAGCATCCGACGAATAATCACCATGCCATCACCGCTTCCATGTCGGGCCAATGCCACTGCAGCGTTCCACTGAACATCTGCGACAGGATCCTCAAGTGCCGTGCGGAGGGTGGCATCCCGTCCGTCCGGAGAAAGAATACCTAAAGCGTACACCGTCATCTTCCGGACACCGGAATCATCCGACCGATACATTCTCGCGATGTCATTGACCGTTGTCTCATCACCCAGCGACGCAAGAGCCCAAATGACATGTATCCGTGTCTCTGTGTCAGGGTCCTCGAGTGATGCAAGTAGTGCAACCACCGCAGTGGTGGGCGGATTATTGAGGCGCCCTAAAGCCAGTGCAAGGTACCGCCGCACACGGGGATCATCGCCGTCCGAATCAGAAAAGGCCTGAACGAGGTCTGTGCCGAGGCCCGGAAACTGGGTTTCAGTTTCGGGATCCGAGAGCAATCGAGATAATTCATACGCGGCCGGCCAGCGTCGTTCTCGTCCGCCGACCCGCACATCTGACAGTAGCTCTTGCGGTGTGCGCTCAGTCGATAGCAACATCCGAAATCCGCCGTACACAAGGACCACCATACCGACCACTGCGAGCGGTATCAGGAAGAATTGCACCGCCAATGCCGGCGCTGCCGTGAGCGGACTTACGCGAGGGGACGGTTCTCTTTCGACAAGTTTCGCCATTCAGCTATTAAAGGGGTACCAGACCACTACACCTTGTGGATTGTGAATGTATTCACAACCGTCCATAGTCATTAGCGTACTACTCAATTCGACACCTGGTCAAGCACATCATTCATTCACTAACTGCCGTTATCACCATGCTTCCAGGCAATTACGACACCGCCATTCTCCTCAGTACCACCGACTATCAGTCAAATCTTTGGTAACGTGACTTGCTGTTGCGCCTGGTACTTTCCCTTCTTATCCGCATACGAACGAGCGCATTCCTCGTCACTCTGAAAAAAAAGTACCTGCGCGATGCCCTCGTTCGCGTATATCCGAGCCGGTAAAGGCGTCGTATTTGAGATTTCTAACGTAGCCGTCCCCTCCCACTCGGGTTCAAATGGCGTCACATTCACAATGATGCCGCAGCGCGCGTACGTAGACTTCCCCAAACACACAGTCAACACATCGCGTGGTATCCGGAAATATTCAACTGTCCGAGCCAACGCAAAAGAATTCGGCGGCACGATACAAACGTCCGATTGCAAATCCTGAAACGAGCGCGGATCGAACGATTTCGGGTCGATCACCGTCGTATTGATATTCGTAAAAACCTTAAATTCATCGGCAACGCGAATATCGTACCCGTACGAGGAAACGCCGTAAGAGACAACTCCCTCACTTACTTGGTCCTCCACAAAAGGATCAATCATCCCATGCTCGGTCGCCATGCGTGTAATCCACTTATCCGACTTAATACTCATAACCAGGCCATT